>JBGCFL010000001.1:0-14413 GCA_045106975.1 Ekhidna sp.
GATTGAATTATTCAGTAAAAATCATGCTGACGCAATTCTACGGTAGATACACAGAACTGAAAGATCCCTATTGGATGGTGAGTTTTTCCAAATCAAAACAACAAAAACAACAAGAAGTCAAAGCCTCTGAGGATACTGAACAATAGTTTATCGTTTTCAGTTAGCATACAAGTCGTATGTCTCAAAAATCGCACAAACAGCTACCTAACCGTCGAAAATTTCTAATCAGAAACCTTCTGAAAGGTTTCATTTGGTTTGCCTTGATTATTGCCATCTATTTTTTCTTAAGAAATAATTATGACTTCTCATTGGAGTCCATACTCGGGCCTGTTTACGAGCAACCAACCATTGTTTATTTGATTTTTCTAGGTTCTGAAATCATTTTTGGAATCATTCCCCCGGAATTTTTTATGATATGGGCGTTAAGAACGGGCGAGTTGGCAAGTTTCATTAACAATGTTATTGCTCTCTCAGTAATCTCTTATCTAGCTGGGGTAGCAGGTTTTCTAATAGGAGAATATCTCAACAATACCCAATTGTACAAGCAAATGCAAAAACGTGTTTTTGGAAAATTTGAAGAACACTTAAACAACTATGGTGGCTTTTTAGTCATTGTTGCTGCCCTTACGCCCGTCCCATTTTCAGGCATAGCTATGTTAGTTGGGTCTGTGCATTATTCCTTTAGAAAGTATCTTTTATTCTCCCTATTCAGATTTCTTAGATTCTTTGTCTATGCTATTATTATTTGGGAAGCTAACATTTTATGAGAATAAGAGATCATTATTATTGATTTTAAAAATCCATTTAGCGTGCTTTGCGCAATTATAAAAAGATGAAAAAGAAAGGCATTTTACTAGTCAACCTAGGTACCCCAGATTCCACTGCTGTCCCAGATGTGAGAAAGTATCTTAGAGAGTTCTTGATGGACAAAAGAGTCATCGACATTCCTTTTTGGAAACGATGGATGCTTATCAATTTTATCATTGCGCCTTTGAGAGCTCCAAAATCGGCAAAAGAGTACGAGAATCTTTTTGATGAGAAAGGCTCACCTCTAAAGTATTATGGATTTGAGGTTAGAGATAAACTAAGAAACATCGTTTCTGAAGAGTATCAAATAGAACTATCTATGAGGTATCAAAGTCCCTCTATTCAAGAAGGTCTAGATGCATTAAAAAATTGTGCTTCGATACATGTCATTCCATTGTTTCCTCAGTATGCTTCTGCGAGTACCGGTTCTGTACAAGACAAAGTGATGGAGATAGTAAAGGATTGGCAGATCATTCCAGATATTAAATTCACTTCTCAGTTTTTTGAAGAGGAATTGTTTTTGGAAACGATCGTAGATAATGCCAAGAAGATGATGAAGGAGGCAAACTATGATCATTTTCTTTTCAGTTATCACGGCATTCCTGAACGTCACATCACCAAAGGATCTGTTGACAATTATTGTAAATTAGGAAGCTGTTGCGATACTTTGACTGACAAAAACAGGTATTGTTACCGAGCTCAATGTTTTGAGACAACTCGTTTGCTTGCTAAAAAGCTGGATTTGAATGAAGATCAATATACTGTCACTTTTCAATCTAGACTCGGGAAGACTCCATGGATTAAACCATACACAGATGATGAACTGGAAGAGTTTCCAAAGAGAGGAATCAAAAAAGTATTGGCATTTTCTCCAGCATTCATAGCAGACTGTTTAGAAACGACGGTAGAAGTGGGCGAGACTTACCAAGAAGACTTTATTCACGCAGGTGGTGAAAAATGGGATTTGGTTCCTAGTTTAAATGTGGAAGATAAGTGGGTAGAGTGTTTGAAGGAAATGATTGAAAATTAATTGACCACCAATTTTCTAGTCGAAATACCTGATTCAGAATATATACTGACGAAGTAAATACCTGGGGTAACATTTGGTACAATTAGTCCTGTTTTATTGAAGCTCTGAATCAGCACTTTCCCATTCATCTGGTACATTTCCAATTTTTGAATGTAGTCTTCAGATTCAATTCTGATTACACCATTCGCCTGAGCTGGATTAGGATAAAGTACTGCTGATTCAGGGGAAACACCGACATAAATAAAATCATTCTTCAGTAAAGTATCCAGTAGGTCTTCTTTAACTCCGATGAGTGTCACATCATAAACACCCGGAACTGAATAGCTTACAGTTGGAGATGAGCTGCTAGATTGTGAAGGAAAACCACCTTCAAAAATCCATTGATAACTATCGTATAAAACACTTTCATTACTAAAGGATATTAGCTCTTCCACCATTGTCGAATCTACATTTACACTGAAAGCAAGTCGTGGTTCATCTAGGCAATTTTGCATGGCTAAGTCAATATCACTTTTCAGTAACTCCATTTGAGAGTAAACATTCTCACCAGGGCAAAGTGTAGCGCATCCGTCACGATGACCAGCAATTGTTCCAATATCTCCAAGAGGGTGATTAAATAAATCAAAGGGATCAAGTTCCTGGTTAAGCAATTGATAAGTGAGTAACTCTTTAAGTGAAGTGAACATCGATGCAGATGGCTCTGCGGTCTCATAATTTCCTAGTAAACAAACCCCTAATGTATTCGAGTTGGATCCACAAAAGTGGGCTCCTCTAACCTCATCTTGACTTCCTCCTGCCGGATCTCTTCCCGCATAGATTATCCCATTTTGGGCTATTAAATAATTGTATCCAATATCAGACCAGCCATTTACTTGAGTATGATACAAGTAGATATCCCTGACTACTTGAGTGTAATTCGAATTGGAATTGGAGCCTGCTGAATGATGCACAACATTGTGAGAGACATCATGAAAAGACCTACCATAGCTAGGTGATTGAAGACCACCTCTCCAATCAGATTGAAGAACTACGTCAAGTGGTTCTGCACAATCTTGGGTAACTGATGTTCGTGATCTTTGATCTATAGATGGTGATTCTCCACTACTGATCGCATAGAGGTCAAAAATGACCTCTGAAGGTGCTTTTATGCGGATTTCCTTAGTAAGGTTTGGCAGGGATATGAAGTATGTTGGATCTGATACATCATCATCTTTAGGCACGATAATCCATTCATCATCAATCTCTACAAAATACGACGCTTCAATTGAACTGGTGAATACCAGTGCTGAAAAAGGCTTTTCGAATTCAAAAACAAAGATGGAATCGGTAGTATGAACTTGAAAATGCTCAACTGCCTCTAAACTTTGCTTTTGCTGATATGGTTTTTGAGCAAACACTGAAAAGTCGATAAAGCCAGATAGAATAATAGCTAAGGTTCGGTATTGAATTGACATTGGAATAATAAACGAACGAAAATGCAAGATTGATTTAATTAATCAAGATCTTCTCCTAGAAAATCATCTTCATTTGGTTCAAAATCAAAGGCTGAAATACGACTTTTTAATCGTTGCATATTCCAATGGAGTACAAGCCAAAGTGAGCATAATATGACAACTACACTCAGAATAAAGAGTGTACCTCCATCGTCATTAACAATAAAGCCCAATCTGAAAAAATGGAAAAAATTAGCAGCGCTGATTATACTGAGTGAGATAATTGCTCCAAAGACGTAGTAGTTCGTCAATAGTAGAATCGTTGCAAAAAGTTCTATAGTAGCAATCATATATCTACCCCATGGCTCCATGTTTAGCTGAGTGAAAATCCACACGCTTTCTTCTGACCCACTAAATTTAAAAGGAAGTGTTTGTGCTAAGATGATAGCAACAACTAATCTGGGTAAGATGTGAATCAAATCTCCCCACTTAAACGACTGACCTATTATTTTTACTTTCATGCCGAAGCTGTCTCGGGCTGATAAAACTGAGCCAGCTTATCAACCGCATAATCTACTTCTTCTAAGGTATTGTATTTACTGAAAGAAAAACGAATGGCTCCTCTATTTTGATCTCTATTTAGCTCCGCCAAGACATGTGAGCCAATGCTTGAACCACTGCTGCAAGCACTTCCTCCAGACACAGAAATACCTGAAATATCCAGGTTAAAAAGTAGCATATCATTATCATCAGAAGGAGGTAAGCATACGCTTAACACGGTATAAAGACTCTTATCCACCTCTCCAGAAAGTCCATTAAAAGCAACACCTTCGATTGAATTCTTTAATCTTCCAACCATATGAGATTTTAAGCTCTCTATATGCTTTCTGTGAGATTCCATATCTGCATATGCTATTTCCATTGCTTTAGCTAAGCCAACGATACCGTATACATTTTCTGTACCTCCTCTCATATTTCGCTCTTGAGAGCCACCATGAATGAATTGATCAATCTTATTTTCATGGTTCATGTACAAGAACCCTATGCCTTTTGGGCCGTGAAACTTATGAGCAGATCCCACAGCAAAATCCAGCTTCAAAGCAGACAGGTCATGTGTGTAATGTGCCATACTTTGCACGGTATCCGAATGAAAAAGAGCATTGTGCTCTTTGCACATTGTCCCAACTCTATCTAAGTCTAGCAAGTTTCCAATTTCATTGTTGGCGTGCATCAATGAAACCATAGAATTGGCATTACTTTTTAGTAACTCTTCCAGTTGATCATAATTGATCAAGCCTTGCCCATCTAAATCAACATAGCTAACCTTAATTCCCTTTTTCAAGAGCGCTTCCGCAGTATGTGTGACTGCATGATGCTCTATTCTCGAGGTAATCAAGTGCTTTACTCCTCTGTCCCTTACGCTGCATCTTATTGCTGTGTTGTCAGCTTCTGTTCCTCCAGAAGTAAAGAAAATTTCAGCTGGCGAAGTATTTAAAAGATCAGCTACTTTTTTTCTTGAACGCTCTATCGCCGTTCGTACTTGTCTACCATGAGAATGTATAGAAGATGGGTTCCCAAAATGCTCAAGCATGTAGGGTTTCATTGCTTCAAAAACATCCAAATCTATTGCCGTAGTGGCAGCATTGTCAAAGTAAACTTTCATACTTCTTGGGTTTGCGGTTAACCAGATATCACTTCTTTGATGTCTGCTATCAGTTTTTGTGCTAAATGCTCAGCTGTGCTCTGACTTTCAGACTCAGCAAAAATACGAATAATAGGTTCAGTATTTGACTTTCGTAATTGAACCCACTCTTTATCAAACTCTATTTTAATACCATCAACTGTATTTATAGGCTGAGCTTTGTATCGCTCTTTTATTGACTCAAGTACACCGTCCACATCTACCTCTGGTGTCAACTCGATCTTATTTTTTGATATATGATAACTAGGATAAGTTGATCTTAGCATTGACGCGCTCTTTCCAAAATTGGCCAAGTGTGTTAAAAACAATGCCACACCAATGAGTGCATCTCTTCCGTAGTGAAGGTCCGGAACGATGATTCCACCATTACCTTCTCCACCAATGACTGCATTAGTTTCCTTCATTTTGCTTACTACATGCACTTCACCTACGGCTGATGCACTGTATTCACAGCCGTGCTTTTCTGTCACATCTCTCAATGCTCTCGTAGAAGAGAGATTTGAAACCGTATTTCCTTTACGCTGAGAAAGCACATAATCCGCTACAGCAACCAGCGTATATTCCTCTCCGAATGGCTCTCCATTTTCACACATCAACGCAAGTCTATCTACATCTGGGTCAACCACTACTCCTAGGTGATAGTTACCGTTTTCCAATTCACTGCTTATTTGTTGCAGGTTCTCTGGAAGAGGTTCTGGGTTATGAGGAAAGTTGCCGTTTGGTTCACAAAACAATTCCTTTACTTCCACTCCCATTTTCTTCAAAAGAGGAACAATGGAAACGCCTCCTGTACTGTTTACAGCATCTACAACTACCTTAAAATTGGCTTTTTTAATAGCTTCTACATCTACCAACTCATACTTCATCACCTCATCTATATGATAATCGATCATGAAGTCGTTGGTAGAAAATGCTCCAAATTTATGAGGGGCAACAAATTCTACATCTTTAGACTCAGAAAGTTCCAAGACTCTTTTTCCTTCTTCACCAGAAATAAATTCTCCTCTATCATTTAGCAATTTCAAAGCATTCCATCCTGCAGGATTATGACTAGCTGTCAATATAATTCCGCCATGCGCACTTTCCTTTAGCACAGTCATTTCTACTGTAGGTGTAGTACTAAGGCCCAAGTCTACAACACTTATTCCCATATTGATGAGGGTGTTGGCCACCAAATGAGCAAAAGACTCTCCAGATGGACGAGCATCTCTTCCAAGAATTACTTTAGGTTTTTTTGTTGTTTCTTTCAACCAAGCACCATAGCCAGCAGAAAATTTTACAACATCAATTGGAGAAAGGTTATCTCCGGCTTTTCCACCAAGGGTGCCCCTTAGTCCGGATATTGATTTGATTAGTGTCAAAGTGGTTTGTTATTTTTAGCGGTGCGCAAAGATAAGAATGTCAGATAAAGCCCAAAGGGAATTTAATTGAACTTCGCCATTACCTTATTTACCTCTGAATCAGGATTTCCACAATCTTCTCCTGGAGCCATTGTCTTGCCACAGAAGCCGCATGCAGCGCCATCCTTGTTAAGATATGGGTTTTGAGACGCACATGTTCCTTTAAATTCTCCGTCTTTTTTCAGTAAGATTCTAACTGAAAGAAAGATGAAAAAAACACCAAAGACGCCCATTCCTAATAATACTGTTGTCATCTGTTCAGATTTTGATACAAAATTAGCCAATTTGCGGCTCTAAGCACAACAAACTCTCTTTCAGAATAATTCCCTATTTAAAGGCGTAAACATTGGCAAATAGGATGAGGGGAATGTTAATCACAATACAATGAAAAAACCGATTTCAGCACCAGATCTAAATAGAAAAGCCAAATTGGAAGCTTTTGATCGCTTGCTTACTATCATGGATGAATTGCGAGAAAATTGTCCTTGGGACAAAAAGCAAACGCTGGAATCGCTAAGACACTTGACAATAGAAGAAACCTATGAACTCTCTGATGCTATTATCGAAAATGACTTAGAAGAAATTAAAAAAGAGCTAGGTGATCTTATGTTACACATGGCTTTCTATGCGAGAATTGGATCAGAGAAGAAGGCCTTCGATATGAGCGACGTGCTTAATAGTGTTTCTGAAAAACTCATACGCAGACACCCTCACATTTATGGAGATGTAAATGCGGAAGATGAAGAAGCCGTAAAAGCAAACTGGGAAAAAATCAAGCTTAAAGAAAAAGGAAACACGTCTGTATTAGGTGGGGTGCCAAAGTCATTGCCCGCATTGGTTAAAGCTATGCGAATTCAAGAGAAAGCACGAGGAGTGGGATTTGATTGGGATCATCAAGATCAGGTCTGGGATAAAGTGAAAGAGGAGATGCAAGAGTTTGAAGCAGAAACAGAACACGAAAAGCAATCTGGCGAATTTGGTGACTTACTTTTTTCACTCATCAACTATGCTCGGTTTGTAGATATCAATCCTGAAGAAGCATTGGAACGAACCAACAAGAAGTTCATCAAACGATTTCAATACTTAGAAAAGGAATCCAAGAAAGATGGTAAGAACATTGGTGAAATGACGCTTCAAGAAATGGATGAGTATTGGGAAAAGGCGAAAAATATTTAAGCCCATTATCACTCTAACTTATCTATGATTTCCTCATCTATCTCCATCAATAAGTTTCGAATAGATTGTTCTACTTTATCCTCCTCTGGGACTTTATAACAGTTTGGGCCTTCCAAAACAAAATCCAAATTGAGTTGACAAGTGCCCTCTGTGAGGCTATAAGAGTTTGAATATATTAGTAAACGTCTCTCACAATTGTAAGAATGATATGAAATATAAAAGGAAGTTGAGTCTCTAGGAATAGAGTCTCTACTACTCAAAATAACGCTATCAATCCTATTCAATTTTATGTACAATGAATCATGCGGAAAGGAAAGCTCATATGATTTATCAATTACTATTTCCTCCGGAACTTCATCACTACTCGTCGCAATAAATAGAAATGAGGCAAATGCTATTGACAATGGAGCTGGTATATATGTATGTGTTTTTGATGAATAGTTGAACTGAAACCAAAACGCAAATGGAAGGACAGACAATGCCATTAGATCTGTCCAGTCTATCACTCTCACATAATGCAGAAATGTGATTTCATTAATAGTGTTTATCAGAGGTTGACTCAAAGGCGACTTCCAAAAAATGAAAAAAACAGCTACTCCAACGTATATAAGCTTTGACTTCTTAGGTAACAATGCTGCCCAGAAGATGGCAAAAACAAACAAGCCAGCAAAGTCTGACAGCTTGCCCGTAACCCAATTGTGAAACATTCCTTTAAGGAAGAAATCATTACCGAACAAAATGAATAAGCCCGTTACAAATCCTGCTGAAGAGAAAATGTTAATTGACGAATCTTTACGATTGTGTGATCTATTTTTCATGATTCTTCTTAAAAAAGCCATCCAAACTTGACACTTATAGGGATGCTTATGGTTATGTATTTCCCCGGTGTGTTATTAGTTGCTTCCACATCTCGAAATAAGAAAGTCGATGTTGAAAGTTCAGCATCAGGATTAATCAAATTTCGATGTTTCACATTTTTAAACCTTAAGCCTGCTCCTGCTGATAAATCGATAGATAATCTTTTGATGAAAATTTGCTTTCCAAACTTAGCATTTAAACTGAACGTCTGTTTTTTTACGAGAAAATCATCATCAAAAAATATGGTGTAGTACTTATTTGTCCATTCGAAAGTGTCCGTGTAGTTGTATTTACTATTGAGATACGAGAATTCCCCAGCAAAATAATATCCGTCTGGTGCTCTCTCTTTCAAATACATTCTTTCTTCAATGCCCAGTTGAAAACCTCTGATTCTCCTAGGCTTAAAGGTTTGGAATTGGGAAATTGAAGGTAAAATATATCCCGCTTTTAATTGAGTTGAAAACTTATCGCTTTTCTTTTTTTCAAAACTAATTTCCACTCCCCCTGCTTCAAATGAAGCAAATTTTAATGCATCAATTTTAATAATGTTTTTTCGATCCGCATATCTTTTGTCTAATGGCTTGTGAGTTGTGAAATCACTTCCATCTCTACTCATATCAATGTATATTTTTCTTGGATAGGTATTTTTATAAGGTCTAGTATTATCTACTAACAGAAAAACAGCATTTCCAATCAAAAAGGGAGAGTTGGGAATGAAGTTGAGATAGTACAAAAAGGAATTTCTTGAATTGATTGAAACTGTCTTTGAAACAGAGTCTGAAGATGCCGTTAAAACGAGTGGCTCCTTACTTCGCTCTACAACCAAACTATGCTCTTTTTGCGTAACAGAATCTGACATGGCAGAATGTTCAACTATCTTGGTCGCATCGGAGGTGATTACAGTTATCTTTTTTGTTTTCCCATTAAAAAGCGTAGCACATGAGCTAAATAGAACTACTAAGGAAAGTAGCAATGTGGATTTTAAGCAATTGAAGAAATACTTTACTAACACTCTTTTTTATTAAATGGGAATTTTCGACAATCTAAAAAAGATATCCAACACCAACGCTCTAGCAGAATAGTTAAATGCTAATTTTAAAAAAAATAATATATGAGCCGAGGTGAAACTTCGATGAAACACAACCTTTTGCCTATTAATTCGTTACCTTCACAACTCTACTGAAAATTGTGAAATATCTTTTGAAAATAGTATCCATCCTAATATTCCTATTAACGATTAACCTTTCGTTTGCTAAAGGAACAGAAAAAAATCCTAAAAAAACTCAAGAACAAGAACAGCAAGAACTTCAGAGGGGTCAAGATGGTGCATTAGAAGATCAGAGATTAGAGGGTCAGGAAGAAAATTATCAAGAAGAAACTGATGACCCTGATCAGGAAATAGAAACTGACTCAGTTGAAGATGATTCGGTGAGTAAGTACAATTTCATATTCTACTTCCTCTACAAATTCAAATACGAAGCTGAAGCTTAAATTCAGTTTCTTTTCTTAGCTTGAAACTCTTCGATTTCTTGAAGAGAAATTTTTCCTTCATAGAACGCTCTTCCGAAAATCACACCATGAAGACCTGTATCATCTAGTTTTTTGATGTCATCCATACTTCGAACACCTCCACTTGCAAAAATGTTAAGGTCTGGGAACTTACTCATCAGTTCTTCATAGAGTTTAAAAGAAGGACCTTCTAACGCTCCATCTTTTGAAATATCTGTCGTTTTCAAGTATTTCAACCCTTTATTGTAGTAATACTCGATATGCTCAAAAAGATCTGTCTCAGTTCCTTTTTGCCAACCCTTTATTCTTATCACTCCATTTAAGCTATCGGCAGCCAATGCTATTTTTTCTCTTCCATAAGACATTAGCCAATTGGAGAATTGCTCTCTGTTAGATATAGCAACAGATGCTGCTGCAATACTTTCAGCTCCATACTCGAAGGCCTTGGAGAGATCTCCATCAGTATGCATTCCTCCAGTAAAGTTGATAGTGAGATTAGTGTAAACTGAAATCATCTGTAGCACGTCGAAATTAACAGACGTTCCTTTCCTAGCTCCGTCTAAATCAATTAAGTGTATACGTGTAATACCATGCTCTTCAAACTGTTTGGCTACATCTATAGGTGTATCATCATACACTTTTTCATGTGAAAAATCACCTTGTTTGAGTCGGGTGGTGCGTCCGTCTATTACGGAAATGGAAGGTACTAATAGCATAAATAGATTGATGAGAAATAAAACGAGCGAACTCCGCTCTCTCTAAAAATACTAAAATTAGTTGAAACTACAGCTAACTAACCTCGACTAATTTGAAGCCTTCTCCATGAATAGTAAGAATTTTTAATGAAGGATCATCGGCTAGGTATTTTCTTAGTTTAGCAATATAGACATCCATACTTCTTGCATTGAAGTAACTATCATCCTTCCATATTTTCATAAGCGCATCACTTCTTACAACTGTCTTGTTTATATGCTCAAAAAAGAGTTTTAATAGTTCGTTTTCTTTAGTTGTTAGATTGATGTCTCTCTTTGGAGTTACCAATCTGTTTTCTCCATAGAAATAAGTCAGATCACCACTAGTAAATGGACTAGGGAAAGGAATCTCCTCCTCCTTTTTCGTTGATCTTTTTAGAATTGCCTGAATCCTGAGCTGAAGCTCTTCCATACTAAAAGGCTTGGTCATGTAATCATCACCCCCCACTGTAAAGCCTTTGATGATGTCTTGTTTCATGGACTTTGCTGTAAGAAAAATGATGGGCGTATCACTGTCTATTTTTCTAATGTCTTGAGCCAATGTAAAGCCATCCTTTTTTGGCATCATCAAATCAAGAATACATAAATCAAACTGGTTTGCTTTAAAGGCCTTTTCACCAGCCTCACCATCTCTCTCCAATTTGGTTTCATATCCTTTCAAGTTGAGATACTCACTCAAAATTTCTCCCAAATTCGGGTCATCTTCTACTAACAATAATTTAGGTCTCATGAGTCAATGGTAATGTGATTGAAAATTTACTTCCTTTTGATGGCTCGCTTTCTACATCTATTGTGCCTCCATGCGCCTCCACCATTCGGTGGACGTATGCCAAGCCAAGTCCAAAGCCTTTAACATTATGCAAGTCTCCAGTCGGAACACGATAGAATTTTTCGAAAATATGCTTTTGCTGTTCTTTGGTCATTCCAATGCCATGATCTAGCACTGTAAGTGTAAAATGCTCGTCATCCGACTCTGTTCGTAAGGTGATGCTAGGTGATTCTGGTGAATACTTATTGGCATTATCTAAGAGATTCAGGATAATATTGGATATGTGCATTTGATCACCCTTCACCTCATCTTTACTTGCATTTTGAATTAAATTAAGTCTCCCTCCTCTCTGTTCAACTTGCATAGCTATATGCTGCACAGCATCCTCCGCCATTTCATTCATTTGTAAGATTTCTTCCTTCAGGTTATAGTCATTTCTATCAATTGCGGCTATTTGCAAGACCTTCTCTACCTGATCCCCTAGTCTCTTGTTTTCCTCTCCTATTACCCTCAAATACTTATGTCTTAAAGCGCTTCCTTCTATGTCCTTATCATTTAATGCCTCCACAGCGAGAGAAACTGTTGAAATAGGTGTTTTGAGTTCATGAGTCATATTGTTTATAAAGTCATTCTTCATCACAGACAATTTTTTCTGACGAACTATAGTACGAATACTAAAACCAAAACAAAAAAGAATAACCGCTATAAGTACACCTGAGCTTACTAATGCTGACCAAATTTGACTCATGAGGTAGTCCCCTTTATCAGGAAAGTTGACGATAAGATAACTGTCTGACCCAAAAATATCGTTCGGGAACAAGCTTGCCTGCAATTCACTTTTCACGAGTTGGTCTTGACTTTTAGGGTCACTAATTGATACAAATCGATTTAGCTGAGGTGATAAAACCCCGTAATCATATTTGATACTAATTCCTTTATTCGTGAGTTCGTTTTTCAGAAGTGAATCTAGCTGAGCTGGGTTAAAGCGTGATATGAGTGATCTTCCAGGGTTCATTAGATCACGCATCACATCGAAGGTCATTTCATACTTTCTTGACGCTCTATCCAATTGGTTTTCAAGCTCTTTAATTTTGTATTCCTTTTCAATAATCTGTTCTTCTAGTTCAACCCCCGGGGGTGGCGGAATATCCTCAAAAAAGAAGTTTCCTTGCGATAGGTTTACGACAAACTCAACCGTGCCACCAGCAACTGAGTCTGTGATTACAATTGTTTGTTGATTTTCCTCCCTTATCAACTTTACTTTATCGTTATCTTCTTTGCCTCTAAAACTAGGTGTCGACTGACTTTGATTATAGATTGGAGAAGATAAATAGTTTAGTTTTTGGTAGGCGGCTATAGCTTCTTGTTGTTCTAGCTTATTTGCTACGTTATTAAGTACATCCAAAACATCTTTTTTGAATCGCTCTTCATTGGCAGTTACTAGGCTATCAATCCAGTAAAGCTGGAATGCCACCAACCCTATCATGGAAAGTCCCATCAAGCCGATTATCCACCGAAGAGTTTTGCCTTGCATGGATCAAAAATAGATTGAAAAGGGCTCTCATGACTCCATTTAACCATTTTTAACAAGGATTAATAATGGTTTTGCAGACAGAATTGCAGAACTAAATATGCAATTCCATAACCTAGAAGGAAAAAATTTTTAAATCGCTATTTGAAAGGTTGGGGGAAGTCTGTACAAGACTAATTGCCTATCAAGACAAAGAGAAGAAACATATATCCTAGAGATTTCTCAGGAAGAGAAAAGGTTGACTCAGAAAATAGTGGTTAATTAAAAAATGTCATAGAACCCAATTAGGTTCTATGACATTCAAATATTCTGAAATATAAATTCAGGAAACTAATTAATTGGCTATTATTCCTGCAAGAAATTGAGCAGAAGCCTCAACATATTGATTGATATAGATATCAGATTCAGTGTCTGGATTTTCATTTCCTAAATATCCTACATGTGTACTTATTCCTGCAAGCAATTCATATTCGCTATTTATTCCTAGTTCTGTCAGTTTAGGATTCAACTCGCATGCTCCGTATGCAAATACTAAATATGGAAACAGGCTTGACCCCTGATATCCACATGGAACTACAGGATCTAATTCTTCATGTACAAAGTATGCTTGAGGATCAGAAGCATCCATCCAATTTTCATCAAACAAAGAACCTGAAAAACTTACCACACCTTTTACACTAGATGATTGACTGATGTCATTAGTATTTCCCTCAAAGCCTCCATTATCGTCTAGGATACCTTGCATATAATCTGGGATAGACTCATTTTCATCCCAATATCCAACATGATTTGCCATAACAGCGCCAGCTGAAACTCCTCCTGCAAACATCATCTCAGGATCTATTCCAAAGTTATTTTCATTTAATGCATCATTTCTCAAATACCTGATAGCTGCGCGCATATCACCAATAGCCATAATGACAGACTCAGTAAATCCTAAAGTAAAACCAACTGAATCTCTTTCTAATAGACCTGGATCATTGATAAGTCTATATCCAATAGATGCAACTACATACCCTTTTCTTGCATATGCCTCACACATTTCTTTTAATTGAGATTTAGTCCCGTTAATGAAAGCACCTCCATGGGCTAAGACAATTGTGGGTCTTCTTTCGCCTCCATCGCCTGCTGGCTCATATACATCCAAATAAAGATCTGATTTTACTCCTGCAAGTGCTTTATTCGCTCCGTAGTTTACGTCAAACGTAATTTCCGCTTCCGAAAAAACGTCATCAACGAAACGAGTTCCTGAAGGACCGTCATCTTCACTACATGAGATAAAGAGAACAAGAGCTAGTACTAGGAGTAGATTTTTCATTTTATTATTTTTTGATCTAGCAATCTAATTTAATTCGTAATTAAACTGAAACCCACGCCGTGGTGGTTTCTAATTTCAATAGAGGAGTCTGGCTTTAAATGTTTTCTAAGACGCGTTATGAAAACATC
>JBGCFL010000010.1:0-10148 GCA_045106975.1 Ekhidna sp.
TTAAAATCCTATCTAGTCCTCGTTTGAAACGAGGGCTTCTAAAAAAATTGAGTTTTCCAACTCATTCAGCCTCGGTGAGAGTTCTCACGAACAGACAACAAACGCAGCTATTTTACTCCTTCATAAACCATATTTACCATCACATCTATTTTAGAAGGATCTAACCAACGAGTGACTATCACTAAATCTTTTTCCTGATCTACAACAATGAAATTACCTCCAAATCCAGCTGCATAAAACAAATGGTCGGGTGCCTCATCCGCTAAGTTTCTAGGCCCCTTATTTAGCCACCACATGTATCCATAACTTTCGTAAGCAGGTGCGGGCGTTTGTACAGCCTGAACCCATGACTGAGAGATGAGTTGCTGATCATCCCACTTTCCATTTCTTGCAAAAAGCAAGCCCATACGAGCATGATCCAGCGTATTTATAAAGACTCCCCCTCCGTGATGACCACCTCCGCTTACAACCTGCATCTGCTGACCATCCATATTGATCCATGAATCCTCATATCCAAACCAACGCCATGTAGAGCTCGCTCCTATCGGATCCATTATTCGCTGCTTTAGCACCTGAGGCAAAGGTTTTCTCCAAACATTAAGTAGTGAATAGGAGAGCAAATTGACTCGAACATCATTGTATTTGAAACTAGAACCTGGCGCTTTTAATTCTCGATACTTCCAATCATCATATTCATTTTCTTTGATTGGCCTATCTGTCCAGTCGTTTAGACCAAACAAGGTTCCCGCCCAGTCAGAGGTTTGATGAAGTAAATGTTCCCATGTGATTTGACTATTGTGCTCTCCTCTAAAAGTTCCATCCCACACATAATCTTTTACCTGATCTTTTACCGACTCAATCAATCCATCATCAATTGCCAGCCCTGCAGTTGTAGATAAGTAGCTCTTTGTGACGCTGAATGTCATGTCAACCCGGTTAATATCACCCCACTGAGTTACTATGTATCCATCCTTGATGATCAAACCAGCAGGTCCTCCTCTTTCTTTCGTTGGCCCAAGGAGTTTGTGATCTGGCTCCCGACTAAATGCTTTTAGAATTGCAAGGCGAAGGTCTTTATCTCCATCATATTCATTTGCAAGTGCAAAATCAACTGCCTCCTGAATTTTAATTTCATTCAGGTTTACTTCTTCTGATTTTTTAGTTTTCCATTCTCCTTTAGCTGGATAATATTGACTAAACCCAGTGAGAGTATAAAAAAAAGACACGACAAATATTAACTCCTTCATGAAGGCAATTTAGCCATTCACCTCATAACCCCCTCATGACCTGACGACAAGAAGTCGTTTGTGAAGGCACAAGGACAACAAGACAAACTCCGTCACACAAAATCAATTTACAAAAGAAAGACTACCACCTAAACCACCTATTCTTCTCTTCATCAATTTCACATTCTTATCACATCACATTTCCATTAGATTGTTAGTGTAAAACCTAACATCATGAAAACCTTTCATCTTACTTTTCTTTTACTCTTATCCATTACCCTATCTGCTCAAGATTTTTCTGAGTTAAAATATAGAAATCTTGGCCCCTATCGTGGTGGTAGAGTTACTGCTGTGGCAGGAATCGCATCTCAACCTGCCACATTTTACTTAGGAGCTACAGGCGCAGGTGTTTGGAAAACGGAAGATTACGGTACTTCTTGGAAAAATGTCTCCGATGGCTTTTTCCAGACTCCATCTATCGGAGCATTGGCAGTTGCACAAAATGATCCCAATATCATCTATGTAGGCACAGGATCAGATGGGCTCAGAAGCAATGTGATAGAAGGAAATGGCATGTACAAATCCATAGATGCTGGTGAGAACTGGGAGCATATTGGATTGAAGGATGTAGGCCAGATTGGAGCGGTTCGCATTCACCCAACCAATCACAACATCGTGTACGTGGCAGCAGTAGGAAAAGCATTTCAATCCAATAGCGAACGAGGCATTTTCAAAACCATGGACGGAGGCAAAACATGGAAGAGAGTACTCTTCATTTCAGACAAGGTTGGTTTCTCTGATATAGAATTTTTACCCTCCAATCCCGAAATTCTTTTTGCATCTGCATGGAAAGCAGAAAGAAAACCATGGACAATCATTAGCGGTGGCACTCCAGATGAGGCTGGTATTTACAAATCGCTAGATGGTGGTGCTACTTGGGACAAAACAATGACTGGTTTGCCTACTACGCTCATTGGTAAAATTGATGTAGCTATTTCCCAAGCAGATTCTAAAATAGTTTATGCGTTAGTAGAAGCCCCTGAAGACGAAGGAGGATTATTTAAATCCATCGATCAGGGTAAAACATACAAGCAAGTATCTAGCGACAGAGTTATCCGTACTCGTCCGTTTTATTACAACAATATCAGAGTAGATCCTAAAAACGCAGATATCATTTATGCGCTAGCTACTCGCTATTCAAAATCAATAGATGGAGGAAAAACGTGGAAATCACTGCGTCCTCCTCATGGTGACAATCATGACATGTGGATCAATCCAAACAATCCTGATTTATTCATACAAGCCAATGACGGAGGGGCCAATGTCACTCACAATGGAGGAAAAACTTGGTCTACCCAGTTCAACCAACCTACAGCAGAAATCTATCAAGTAGAAGTCGATGATCAATATCCATATTGGGTATATGGTGGGCAGCAAGACAGCTACACTACCATCGCCGTGCCTAGCCTTGCGCCCTATGGCATTCAAGCTCCAGGCATTGGCTACATCATCAATACGGGAGGGTGTGAAACGGGCCCTGCTGTACCAAAACCAGGCAATGCAGACATTGTCTACTCCAATTGTAAAGGCAGATTTGGCGTATTCAATAAGGAAACAGGCACAGAAATGTCATTCTATGTGGGCGCAAGTAACATTTATGGTCACAATCCCAAAGACTTAAAATATAGATTCCAAAGAGTTTCGCCTATTCATGTGTCTCCCCACAATCCTGATGTGGTTTATCACGGATCTCAGTTTGTGCACAAGACCACAGATGATGGAAAAACATGGGAAACCATCTCACCAGACCTTACCGCATTCGAAGATGACAAGCAAGTTATTTCTGGCTCACCTATCACTAGAGATGTCACTGGCGAAGAATACTATAGCACTATCTACTCTATTCGTGAGTCTCCTCTAGAAGAAGGTCTGATATGGGTTGGTTCCAATGATGGGCTTGTTCATATCACACAAGATGGAGGTGAAAACTGGACGGATGTCACACCTCCAAAACTACCTACTGGAGGCAGAGTAGATGCAGTAGAGCCATCTCCGCATGATCCTGCTAAAGCATACATAAGTGTTTTGAGATATCAACTGGGAGATACTAAACCGTACATCTACAAAACGACCAACTACGGAAAGTCTTGGGAACTTCTTACGAATGATGGCGATGGAATTCCTAATAACTTTCCCACACGCGTAGTAAGGGAAGACACTAAAAAGGAAGGGTTACTCTTTGCAGGGACAGAGTATGGCATGTTCGTTTCCTTTGATGATGGAGCTAGTTGGAAAGCATTTCAACAAAACCTGCCAGTGACTCCTATTACGGACATCAAAATTCACAGAGACGATGTAGTCATGTCTACCATGGGGAGAGGTTTTTGGGTATTGGATAAAATGAATGCGCTGAGAGATAACAACTTTTCTAAGACAGGAACAGCTACCCTATTCAAACCGGCTAACACTTTTAGATACAGATATCCCTCTGGAGCACGAGGTAGTATTACCCCAAAGTACCCAAGACCATCTGTATTGATTGACTACTTTTTACCGGAATCTACGTCAGGTATCAAATTGGAAATAAAGAACGAAACCGGCGATGTGATTGCTAGCTTCCTGAGCGATACCACTAAAAACAAAATGCCCGATCAAATACTGACGGATATGAGTACCAACAGTACAGAATATCTGATTAATAAATCAATTGGCCTGAAAAAAGGCATCAACCGATTTAGTTGGGACATGACCATGACTGGAGCATGGCACAAGGAAAAGAACCGTAGATTCAAAAATGGACCTATGACAAAACCTGGGCAGTATTCCGTTGAGTTAACAGTAAACGATCAAGTGCTTACTCAATCTTTTGAAATCATTTTGGATCCTAGAAATGAGAAAGTAAACATCACTGCTGATCATATCAGCCAACAAGTTGATTTTCAAATAAAACTGAGAAACCTGCTAAGTGACGCCAATAGATTGGAACAAAAATTAGAGAAGAAGAAAAAGAAGGATGAGGACAATACATCTCTAAATGAAAGTTTGGCTAAGTTGAAAACAGCAAAAGGCATCTATATGAAGCCGATGCTCATCGATCAAATTTCCTATTTGAATTATATGATCAGCGGAGCTGATCAAGTTCCAGGAAAAGATGCTTATGACAGATATGAAGAATTGAAAGCAGCGTTTGAAAAACTAAAAAGCGATTCTAAATAGCAAAATTCAATTTTGCACAATTACTTAAACACATTTATTGTATCAAATAGTACCTTTAAAAGAACTAACCATTTGACATGAAAAATCTAACAACTTATCTATTTAGCATCGCGCTGACAATGCTTTTTAGCTGCTCTGCACCTACAGAAAAAAAGACAGTCAAATCCCCTGCGGACTATGCTGATCTACCTGCTTTCTTTCAAGAGTGGAGGACATTTGAGAAGCCTCCCGTTTTTAATGATGCGCCAGATTACAGAAAAGAAACTTTCGTAAAACGTAGACCTGAATTTGACAAGCTGCAGGAGCGATTACTTGCGATGGATACTGCCGGATGGTCCATAGCAGAGCGAGCTGACTGGATGATCATTTGGGCAGAAATGAATGGGTATGATTTCAATGATCGTATATTAAAACCTTGGGAAAGAGATCCTGCCTATTATAAATCAGTATGGTCTTACAGAAGTGATGTACCCGCACATGAAGGTCCTACTCATCATATGACGACAGAAATATGGACGTATGAATTTCCACTTGATACTGCATCAAAAGAAAAGCTCCTCGGCGATTTGAGAGTAATTCCAGCACTCAATGCGCAAGCAAAGGTTAACCTAACCGGTAATGCAAAAGATCTATGGATTGCAGGTATCAGAGATATTAAAACGCAAAGTCAGGTGCTTTCTCAGACTGCCCAAATGGAAGAATTGAGTAGTGAAGAAGAAGTTCTATCGGCTATTCAAAAAGCCATTAACTCTACCGATGATCTAGTATCGTGGCTAGAGAGTGAATCAAACAACAAGACTGGATCTTCAGGAATAGGGAAAGAAAACTATACTTGGTATCTGCAAAACGTACATTTAGTACCTCTCACATGGGATGATGAAGTAATGATTCTCAAAAGGGAATTAGCCAGAGCATGGTCTGCTTTGAAATTGGAAGAACACAAGAACAGAAAGCTACCTAAAATGGTTGCTGCAAACTCTCCAGAAGAGTACGATGCATTAGCAGAAAAGTCAGCTAGGAGCTTTTTAGACTTTCTAGATCAGGACGAGATTGTTTCTGTGAAAGAATACTTCGAACCAGCACTGAGAGAACATTTGGGTGGTTATGTACCAGAGGAAACAAGAAATTTCTTTTGGATCACCGCTCATTTTGATCAGCGTCCGCTTTACTCTCACTTTTATCACTGGTTTGAATTGGCTCGCATGGACACTGAGCCACACGCAAGTGCTGTTCGCAAAGGGCCATTATTGTACAATATTTTTGATTCCAGAAACGAAGGAACCGCTACTGCTGTGGAAGAGATGTTTATGGATGCTGGAATGTACAAAGAAAATCCTAGGGTAAGAGAGATTGTTTATATCATGATAGCTCAGCGAGCTGCCAGAGGTCTGGGCTCACTTTACGCACATGCTAATGAGATGACTATGGAAGAGGCGGGGAAAATACATTCCGAATACACTCCTAGAGGTTGGATGAAAACTGAGCCTGAGTTACTCATTTTTGAGCAACATCTCTATTTGAGACAACCAGGTTATGGCACTAGCTACATCACAGGAAAGTACTTGCTAGAAAATGCGATGATGGATTATGCTAGAATGAAAGAGCTACAAAATGAGCCATTCCTATTAAAGGACTTCTTCGACAAACTAAACTCTATGGGAAATATTCCAATGTCATTGGGACACTGGCAAATGACAGGTGTGGACACAGATATATTGAAGATCGTTGAATAACCAACCAAAACACCTTGCTCGTAAACTAGGAATATTTGCATTAGCAGCAACGGGAATTTGCTCCATGTTAGGCGCTTCTATCAATGTGGTGCCTTTCATGATCCAAAAGAGTGTTCCCGGTATTGGCCCATATGTTTTACCTGCCTTTCTGTTTGCTGCTATTCCAGCATTATTGGCGGCCTTTGCTTACGGATGTTTAGCTTCTGCTATGCCTAGAGCTGGCGGTAGTTATATCTATGCCAGTAGAGGCTTAAATCCTTATCTTGGATTCATTGCAAGTTTCTCCCAGTGGTTTGGCCTTTCCATTGTCATTGGAGTCATCGCTTATATCATCGTTCCCTTTTTTAGAGATATTTTTCTACAAGTTGGATGGGGTGAGTTAGCCACAAACCTAGAAAATGGATGGATCAGAACATCGCTAGCTCTTTTAATGGTTTGGTTTTTTGTATTCATCAATGTGAAAGGCGCGAAGTTTTATGAGAGAACAGTCATTCCTCTCATGATCATCATGTTCGCATTAGGAGCTATTGTGATAGTCAGTGGATTCGTTTTTTCTCAAAAAGAATTTATTGATGCCGTAAAAGCTTCAGGACAAGAAATAACCGTTCAGGAAAGTCTCGATTTTAATTGGTTACACTTTTTCTCTGCTTCTGCACTACTGTTCTCCAGTTTCATTGGGTTTGATGCTATAGCACAAGCAGGTGGTGAAGCAAAAAATCCAAATCGAACACTTCCAAAAGCCATCTTACTCGCCATTTTAATCGTAGGAGGATTCTACTTTCTATTTACAGCCGCAGTTTACAATACAGTTCCTTGGAGCTTTGTAGCCTCAGAGTCGCTCGTCAAAGATATCTCTGCCCCTGGCCTGATGGGATACGTTTTACCTCAAAGTTTTGCCATTGCCATATTAATTGGAGCGGCCATCGCTCTAATCAATGATTTACCTGCCATGCTTTTATCTGTTTCTAGACTTGTATTTGCATGGGCTGAAGATGGTATTTTTCCTAAGAAAGCTGCACTCATTCACCACAAACACCAAACACCACACATTGCTTTATACGTGAGCGGTGCTATGGCTTCACTTGGTGTTTTAGGTAGTCATTTCGCAGGCGATTTCTTTTTAGGCATAGACATTATGGTCACCAGTATGATGGTCAATTTTCTACTTATGTGTGTTACACTTATCGGCATACAAAAAGTAAACCCTACAATTGCGAAGGACATTACTATGATAAAGTCCATGGTCATGAGGAAGGGATTAGGAATAACTGGAGTTATTTTCCTAGTCGGATTTTTAACCATCCACCTTTGGAAAGACCAAAATGCAGATGTCTCTGCTTGGTACTTTCATTCTACCCCAATCTGGGTAATTGTTATGATCATTGGTTCGATTATTTATTTTTCAAAAATTCAAGTTCTAAAAAAAGCAGGAATAGACACAAAAGCTCTTTTCAAAAAATTACCCTTAGAATGAACACTGATACACACATTGAATTAGCACCTGGATTTACTATTTCCAGAGTACTCACTGGCCTTTGGCAAATTGCCGATATGGAGAGAGATGGCAAAGAGCTTAATCCACTTGCTACATCGTCTGCCATGGAACCGTATGTAGAAGCCGGATTCACCACTTTTGATATGGCAGATCATTACGGATCTGCAGAACTCATCGCAGGCACTTTTAAGAGTAAAAATCCATTGAGTGGTAAAGCACAGATGCTCACGAAGTGGGTGCCTGAGCCTGGCAAAGTGAGCCCTGAAGAAATTAGAGCTGCGGTGGAAACTGCACTTACAAGACTTCAAATGGATCAAATAGACCTCATGCAATATCATGCTTGGCACTATCCGGATCCAGTATGGCTAGACACCCTTTTTGAACTACAAAAGCTTAAAGAGGAAGGGCTAATAAAGCATATTGGAGTAACCAATTTTGATGCTGCACACCTAAGAATTGCTGTGGCTAGTGGTGTGGAAATCGTATCCAATCAAGTGAGTTACTCCATGGTGGATCAAAGAGCTAGTGGTGAAATGAAAGTTGTATGTGATCAGTACAACATTAAGTTACTCGCCTTTGGGACGATTGCTGGCGGTTTTCTAAGTAACCGATGGTTGGGCAAAGAAGAACCAGATGCTGACACATTGGAAACATGGTCGCAGATGAAATACAAACGATTCATCGATTCTTCTTGCACATGGGATCGTTTTCAAACATTACTTCAAATTCTGAATGGTGTTGCTGAAAAACACAATGTCTCCATTGCCAATATTGCATCCAAGTATATACTGGATCAACCGCATGTTGCGGGAGTAATCCTGGGAGCGAGACTAGGAAAAAGCGAACATATTGCTGAAAATCAAAAGCTTTTTCAATTCCAATTAGATCAAGAAGATCGTGAGGAAATCGAAAGTATCATTCATACATTCAACTCCATTCATGGTGACTGTGGTGATGAATATAGAAAGCCTCCATTTTTAACAGCTTCTGGAGATTTGAGTCATCATGTACAGACTTTTCCAAAACCATTTGAAGTGACTGATTTGCCAAATGGTAAACAAAAAGTAGTGAGTGGCACTTATTGGGAAGGGATGGCTGGCTATTGCAGAGCCAGGAGATCAGGTAACAGAATCCTCGTTTCCGGCACCACGGCTACACATGGAGATACGATGATAGGTGGAGAAGATCCAAAAGCACAAGCGCATTTTGTGATAGACAAAATTGAAGCAGCCATTATTTCATTGGGTGGTACTCTGGAAGATGTAGAGCGCACCAGAATATTTGTCAATGATGTAAGAGACTGGGAGCCTGTCGCTAGAGCTCATGGAGAACGATTTAAAGACATCCAACCTGCCAACACTTTGGTAGAAGCCAAACTTGTAGGCGATGGATATTTAGTTGAAATAGAAGCAGAGGCAATAATTCAGGAATAATAAAAAAATCTCTTTTATACTGTCCTTATCCGTAATTGCTATTCAATGGTTTAACCTAGCAATTTGACGCTCAGCTATTTCAACATCTGAATATTGGAAACGTAGGTTCTACCAATATGAGTTCAGAATTACCACTGAAGTGGTAGTGCGCTTTAATTAGTCCTCGTTACAAACGAGGACTAGAGAATTACTTACTGCTCATTATTTTTCAACGCTTTATCTACCGTTTTCTTAATCATTTTATGGAGGTCGTCTAAATCTAAGTCTTCCACATCAGACAAGTCAATCTGGATGTCTTTCAGGTTTTCTAATTCTTTGAACATGTCCTCCATATCTTTAGTCATATCAAAAGAAGACACTATCAAAACATTAGCTTCATCTGCTAATGAAGAAAGGTTAGATAATTCTGACAGTTCGCTCAAATCTGAAAGAACTGTCAGAGAAGACAAATCAGCCAATTCAGAAAGCTGATATAAGGAAGATAAGGATCCCAGTGATTGTAATGATTCTCCATCTCCTCCTCCTATTTTTTTCAATTTGGAATTATCCTTTTGGGCCGTAGCTCCAAAGGCTACAGCTACTATCATGATGAGTGCTAGTACATTTTTCATATGCTTGTTTTTTTGAGTTTTAGATAGTACAAGCAAATTATGGGAAGGTTACATGTCTTGGAATATTTTTATCTCAATGATTTTGTTCAAGCCATATAAACGAGAGTCAGTCTATTGCCAAAAACAATCTCACCCTATCCTCTGCAAGGAGAGGAATTGATTAAGATTCATTTTACGAATTCGTTATATTTGAAAAATAGAGTGCGCATTTATATCCGACAACAAACGTTTATAAAAGCTTATACTTGGATTTATCGCTGACTATCAGCTATTTACAAATACCCACTCTTAAAATATATAAGAAAAATAACGCGCACTAGTGCGCGTTACATTATAGTTACATGTCATGAGAATTCTAGTTCAAATACTGCTCCTTAACTTCTTGAATGTTGCGGCAGCTCAAACAGTTAAAAAGCCTCTTTATGATGCTTTTG
>JBGCFL010000100.1:0-4022 GCA_045106975.1 Ekhidna sp.
TAGGCCGTGATGATTAAGTAATCTAATCAGAGCTATTTGTGCTTGCTTTGCTAGAAAGAGGGTTTTTGTAGAGCCGTCTTTCCCATCTTTAACAATTGGAGAGATTGCAATACCAATATGCAAACCTTTTCCACCAGTGGAGCGTACTACGAACATTAAATTGACGAATATTTCGTTAAGCTTCGTTAGGAGAAAGGCTTCGGCCTTCTCCCAGTTAATCTTTCCTTGAAGATCCAACCACTTTTTATCTGTGTCTTTTGCGTCGATGTCTAAAGGTATGCAGTAAGGAACTCTAGTTCCATCAGGATTAAGCCACGCCGAACTAATATAGTCTGATTTAAAATGCTGCCAGCCAGTATACTCGCGGCTTATTATTTTTGATCCGTCTTCATCGTAACGAAGGATATTTTTGAAGGCGTGGTAGCCGCCATTGTAGCCTTCTTTTGCGGGCGCTGCTAATTGCATAGTCTGAACCTCAATTTTTGATAACTCCAGAAAACTGACATAAGAGACCTCACCGAAATAATTTCAAAAATTATTTAAGAATTTATTGGACTAAATTTGGATGGTGGTTTCCCAAAAGTCTAAGTTTTGGTATCCGAAGTTTCAAATTTTAATAATTTCAGCTCGCTTAAAACACTTGAAATAAATAAAATCTGATCCTTGTTGAATTTTTTATCATGACAATACTCGTAAAATTTGTCTGTCTTTAAAGGAAATTTTTTTCTCAAATTATTTTTCTTCTCTGTCGGGCTGCCCGACATGCTGACTAAACCTAACAAAGCCTCAATAACTTCTGAGTCAGTCATTTTTCTCTTAGCGATATGCCCCAATTTTCTAATATTAATATCATGGTCTTTTATAATTTTCTTTGCTTCGGTCGGCCATTTTGCAATTTTCAAAAGTTCGACTACGTAACCTCGATGTTTGTTTAGTATCCTCGCAACACCGGTAGTGGTCTCATTAAATCTATCTTTCAAATTCAAAACTGACTCGGCAAGTTCTAAAGGTTTAAGGTTTTGCCTGACCAAGTTCTCTGCTAAGCGTGCTAAATGGATGTCTTGTTCATTTTCCGAGTATATAAGCTCTGCAGGGCAAGCGTCATAGCCAAGTTCCTTTAAGGCTAGTATCCTTCTATGGCCTGCGACACAAAGAAATGGTTTAGAAGTTGATAAACCTAAGGTCAATACAGGTCTCTGCAAAAGTCCCTGTTCTTTAATAGATTCTTTTAATCCAATAAAATCTGATGAAGATATGTCTATCTCTCTGCTATTTTGAGATAAGTCTATTTCCTGAATTCTAACGGTTGGGAGAGACCCCTTTCCTTTTTGTTTTACTTTCTGAAACATTTCTTTCACTGATAGATACCATTCTGCTTGAGTATCAATCTTCTTGTGTTCTTGAAATTCTTTTTTAACACCTTTAACAGTGGATGCTATTTTATCTTCCAGTTTGGATTTGGCTTTACTCTTCTTCATAACCCATGCATCTCCTCTTCAAGAACCAATGATGGAATGGGTAGTTTATCTGGTGAAGGTGTGTCACCTAATTCTTTTCTAAATTTTTTCAAAGTATTTTTGTCTAAACTTGGTGTGTTTGGAGATCGGCCTCTTCGTTTAAGTTTGAGTTCAGGAAGTATAAGATTAGCAAGCTTAACATAAGCCTCGCTAATAGGTAGTTTTGCTTGTCCATGAACTATCGGGTTTTCCATAGCACAAGATGTGGGTACAGCCTTTGAAAAGGGGATGGTCCCCAATAAGGGCATTCCTACCTGTCTTCCTAATTTATCAATTGCTTCTAAAAACATTCGATGGACTGTTATTGACTTATCATATTTAGTAACGAAACAACCCAAAACATGGAGAGTTGGATTTAATTTATCCTTTATCATCTTGACATTTTTGAACATCACTCGAAGAGCATCAAGACTGTCCGCTTCAGCAAAAAGTGGTAGAATATAGTAGTCTGCGGCAACCATCACATTAGTAAATGTTAAATCTAAAGATGGGTGTGTATCAATTATGATGATATCAAACTCCTCTCTAGCCTCTATCAACCAATCTCTCATAATTCCATGTGATCCAGGTTGGGCTAGAAATGAATTGTTAAATTCACTAAAATCTTGGTCCGCGCCTACTGCATATACATTATCGAATTTAGTTTTCAACCAGATCGACTCTGCTGCTTTTTGTTCAAAGAAAGCCACCGATATTGTTTTCTCCAGGTCTATGGCTTGCTGTTTGACACCAATCTGAGCACTTGAATTACCTTGGTAATCAGCGTCCACTAGCAATACCTTCAGTCCCATATTAGAAAAGGCACAACAAAGATTAGTACTGGAAACGGATTTCCCCACGCCGCCTTTCTGATTTGCTAGAGCTAATGTAACGCCTTTTATCTTTTTAGATTTTTTCATAGTAAATTCCTTATTAGCTTACTCGCGCAAGCTTCAATTAAATACTATCGTATTACTTAAATCGTATTTGGTAAAGTCAATTAAAAAATTACACCTTGATAAACAATGTTGGCAATTAGTCCTCCAATAAATAAGTACTCCAACATACTATAATCACGGTTTGCTGAGTGCCGTAAAATTTTTTTAATGAGCAAGACATATATTGGTGTTCGCGAATCATCAGCAACATTGTTAAACAAGTGAGTTCAACCTGTCGGGCTGCCCGACAGGTTGATAACATTGGATATATATGAAGATGATGGTCTTGGTGATCCGAGGGTATTTCTATTGGACAAACTTGAGAAGATTTTTTCGGAGGGTGAGTGATGATTGTCACCCATGGAATGGCTGTTATTATCCTCGCTGGATATGGAGCCTACAAAATATGGAAAAAGAAACCAATCTGCAGTGAAGATTTCATTTTTTTTTTTTTTTTTTGTGTAGTTTGCTCAATTTTGGTTATCTTTGGAGGTCTGCATGGGCTTACACATAACATGCCTGAAAAGCTAAGGCCTGTATTGAAAAATGTCATCGAAAGTAAATCAGAAGAATCCATTATAAGCAGTCTAGAAGCATTAAATCATAAGCCAAACGTCTTCAATACAATGCTTGAGAAAAGGGAAGAAGACAGTTGGCTTATTAGGTTTCTAGCTTGGCCTGTTCATAGGCCTTGGAGTCATGTTGTTGGTAGCGACAATGTGGATAAATACAAAGCTGTATGGAAACTGGGCGACACATTTTATCAAGCAACTGTGGTGTTTAGGGAGGAAAAACAATGATCCCTGGAGCATATACTTTCCAAAAGCTAATGGAAGGCGACCCATATCATTGGGGTGGGTTGGTAATTTTTTGTTTTTTAATTGGACTAGTCGTTTGGTCAGAAATTAAATCAGGTGGTGATGATAATGCCAAAGAGTAGAGCTAAAAACGATCTTATGACAAGTGTCATTACCTCACAATTTTAGTACTTTAGACAAGCGCGGTGAAAAAGACATATGTCTTTATGGAATTTTTTTAGTGGCTTACCCTTCAAACTATGACATCTGTCATAGTTACTGCCGAGGAAAAGACAAATCTTAAACTAATAATTGCAATAAGCTGACCTACATCTCATTCACTTCACCAAAACGCTGACATACTGCCGAGACATGCCCGTTTCGATTGCGGCTTCCCGGTGTGTAGCACCTTGACTGACTAGTTTTCGTGCAAGATCCTTTGTCTCAGTTGGTATTTTGGGTGGACGGCCCAATTGCTTCCCACAATTCCTAGCAGCTTCGAGCCCGGCTTTTGTCCTCTCACTGATCATGTTGCGTTCCATTTCGGCTACGCTAACCAAGATTTGAGTTACTAGCCTGCCAGAAGGTGTAGAATAATCGACACCTTCTCGGAGTGATTTTAAGATCACTCCTTTGGTATCCAGCTCTTCAATCAGTAGCAGGACCTCGCTTGTTCGACGTCCAAGCCTGTCTAAAGCAGCGACGATTAGAATATCATTTTTCAAAAGTTGATCCACGAGCGCTCTGAGCATTGGTCGCTTTTTTGCTCCAGATGCTATTTCACTGATGAC
>JBGCFL010000101.1:0-2857 GCA_045106975.1 Ekhidna sp.
TGCTTCTAACAAAAAGATGATTGACGAAAACATTCGTCAAGCTGCTCACAAAGCTGAGAAAGCAATCAAAGATGCTCAGGAAACTGCCAAGAACATTGGTGAGTTAACACTTGAGATCAAAACGAAAGCTGGAGAAAGTGGTAAAATATTTGGAGCAATCACTGCAATTCAAGTTGCTGAAGGATTGTCTAACAAAGGTTTTGAAATTGATAGAAAGAGAATTTCTTTCGAGCAAAAAATCAAAGAGCTAGGTGAGTACACTGCAACTCTAGATTTACATAAGGAAGTTCACCATCCAATTACTTTAAAAGTAGTTGGTGAAGAATAACACTTTCTAATCATCATATTGAAAAGCTCTTTCAGGAAACTGGAAGAGCTTTTTTTATGTACTAAAAAGTAAATCCATTCACTATGTCAAAAAGAGCTAATCATATTAATTTAGCAATCTGATAAAATAAACCAATCCATGAGAGAAATTCAGTTTAGAGAAGCATTACGCGAAGCGATGAATGAAGAAATGAGAAGAGATGATGATGTCTTCTTAATGGGAGAAGAAGTTGCAGAGTACAATGGGGCTTACAAAGTGAGTCAAGGAATGCTAGATGAATTTGGAGCGAAGAGAATCATCGATACCCCTATCGCAGAACTTGGTTTTGCAGGAATTGGTGTTGGTGCTGCAATGAATGGTTTGCGTCCGATCATTGAATTCATGACATTCAATTTCTCATTGGTCGCTATTGATCAAGTTATAAACAGTGCAGCCAAATTGCTTTCCATGTCAGGTGGTCAGTATAACATTCCTATCGTATTTAGAGGGCCAACTGGAAATGCTGGGCAGCTCGGGCAACAACATTCTCAAAATTTTGAGAACTGGTATGCCAATACCCCTGGACTCAAAGTAGTTGTCCCATCAAATCCTTACGATGCAAAAGGATTATTAAAAACAGCTATTAGAGATGAAAATCCTGTCATATTCATGGAATCTGAGCTCATGTATGGCGATAAAGGTGAAGTCCCTGAGGAAGAATACCTATTGGAAATTGGAAAAGCGAATGTCGTTCAAGAAGGTTCTGACGTGACTTTGCTTTCATTTGGGAAAATGATGAAAGTAGTTCAGCAAGCAGCAGACGAATTAGCCAAAGAAGGAACAAATGCTGAAATCATAGATTTGAGATCCGTTAGACCTATTGATTATCCGACGATCATTGAGTCTGTGAAAAAGACGAATAGATTGGTAATAGTGGAAGAAGCTTGGCCCTTAGCTGCCATCTCCACTGACATAAGTCATCATGTGCAGCGAAATGCTTTTGATTACTTAGATGCTCCTATTCATAGAATCACCAATAAAGATGTGAGTTTACCATACGCTCCTACTCTTATTGAGGAGATATTACCCAATGTTGCTAGAACTATAGAAGCTGTGAAAGCAGTGACTTATCAATCTTAATTTCATACGCTAAACCATAGTATTATGCTACAGAAATACAATCCTAAAAATGAAAACATTCAAGTTTGGGTTGGAGACAAGCTGTACCATAGAAATGAAGCAAAAGTCTCCGTATTTGATAGCACTGTACAAGGAGGAGATGCCGTTTGGGAAGGATTAAGACTGTACAAAGAAGGCGCATTACACCTAGATCGTCATTTAGATCGTTTATATGCCTCAGCCAAAGCTTTAGCTTTTGATCACGTTCCGTCTAGAGCATTTATTAAGGATGCTATCAAGCAAACACTGGAAGCTAATGGTATGAAAGAAGATACCTTGATGCGACTAACATTGAGCCGTGGAGAAAAGGTTACTTCTGGTATGGATCCTAGGTTGAATCAAAAAGGTAGCTGCTTGATTGTTTTAGCAGAGTGGAAGCCGCTTGTATATGATAATGACTCAGGAATTCGTGTCATCACATCTACTCAAAGAAGGAATGGGCCTCAATTTTTAGATAGTAAAATTCATCATAACAATCTTTTAAATAACATCCTAGCTAAGATACAAGCCAATTTTGCTGGTGTAGATGCAGGGATCATGCTAGATGAAAGAGGATTTGTGGCAGAACTAAATGATACCAACCTGTTCATGGTGAAAAATGGCGTCATTTATACCCCTTTCGCAAATGCCTGCTTACATGGTATTACTAGAGGCTTTACGATGGAACTGGCAAAAAACAATAATATCCCTATCGAAGAGAGGAATCTGAGTTTGGTAGAGTTTTATGATGCTGATGAAGTCTTTGCCACAGGAACTATGGGTGAACTCACGCCGGTACTAGAAATTGATGGAAGATCTATTGAAAATAAAGCAAACTCAACCATTAGAAAGCAATTGAATGAGTTGATGTATGCTCAATTGAGCAATAAATGCGTCGCATTGTAAGCAATTTCATTCAGGAACCTTACATCTTCACTCTATTCTAAATACCTAAAAATCTAATCTGAGTCAACTTCAAAATCATGGTTGATGCCAATAACCAACTCAAATTATGCGCAAATATTTAATTATTCTATTCTTTACTGTTTTCAGTTTTACACAAGCTCAAGATCAACTTTATAAGGTATCCCTTCTTAGAGCCAAACCAGGAGAATTGCTATCAGTGATCGATAGCATAAAAGAAGATATTAGCAACTATGAGTCATACTTAAAGGATAAACCCTATTTACTCCGCCATAGCCAAGGAGATCATTGGGACTTGATGCTCATACATCCCATTGAATCAATGGAAGATTATTTTTCAGGAAATGAAATGGACAAGCGTTCAAAATCTATCACATTAGAAAAAAAGTATACGGATGATTACTTCAATATCATTTCATTTCAAGAAGAGGGCATTGTAACAGGACCTCCAATTAATGATTTCATCGA
>JBGCFL010000102.1:0-2562 GCA_045106975.1 Ekhidna sp.
TTGGTTTGGCATTCAAAATTTTTTCTGTGCTGTGATTGGTCCTAACATTCGAAGATCAAAGGTCACCATATTTATTTTCTGCCGAGAGAAAGGGTATTTTGATTGTATGTTAGGACACAAAAAAAGGCCAACTCCGAGCAGGAGTTGACCTTAAAACTACTCACCACTAAACCCGATTAAATCGGGAATAATTTTTTAGTTCAGGAATTCGTAAATACCAGCAACTCCTTGGCCACCCCCGACACATGCTGTTACCATTCCATACTTACTATTTTCTCTTCTTCTCATTTCATTGAATAGCGAGATGGAAAGTTTTGCTCCAGTACATCCTAGTGGGTGTCCTAGTGCAATGGCTCCCCCATTCACATTCAAAATGTCTGTGTTTAGATCCAATCCTTTGATTACACCTAAAGACTGAGCTGCAAACGCTTCATTTAACTCTATCAAGTCAATGTCATTTTGCTTTAGACCGGCTTGTTTCAATGCTCTTGGCACTGCTTCTACTGGTCCTATACCCATAATTCTTGGATCAACACCTGCTGTAGAATAGCTTACCATTCTTGCAATTGGTTCCAATTTGTGCTCTTTCACCATTGCTTCACTCATCACCATGACAAATGCTGCTCCATCTGATGTTGGAGAAGAATTACCCGCAGTTACTTGACCACCATTTTTGAAAGCAGGTCTTAGTTTACCTAATCCTTCTAATGTAGTGTCTGGTCTTACACACTCATCTGTGTCTACAGTATACTCTTTCGTTTTCTTCTTACCATCTGCGTCCAAGTAGGTTTCCTCTACTGTTACAGGTACTATTTCATCTTTGAATTTCCCATCAGCAATTGCTTTCGCCGCTTTTTGATGAGATGCTACAGCAAACTCGTTGGCAGCATCAGCAGAAACATCAAAATCCTTTGCTACCTCTTCCGCTGTAAGACCCATGTTTAGGTAATAATCTGGGTGATCTTGAGCAATCTTCCAGTTCAATGCGGTTTTGTAACCCATCATTGGAACCATGGACATAGACTCTGTACCTCCAGCAATGATACAATCTGCTGTTCCAGAGTGTACTCTAGCACAGGCTAAATGTATGGCTTCAATTCCTGACCCACAATATCTATTGATAATCATACCTGGAACGGAAACGGGGAGTGAAAGAAGTGAAATGTATCTTCCCATTTGCATTCCTTGCTCTGCTTCTGGAATAGCATTACCTACGATAAGGTCATCTACTCTTGCCGGATCAAATCCGTCAACAGATCCTACCAAATGCTTTATGACATCTGCTGCTAAATCATCTGGACGGTAAAAGCGGAAGCCTCCTTTTTTTGCTCTCCCTACCGCCGATCTATATCCTGCTACTATATATGCGTTCATTTCTGTATATTTTAATTTCTTGTATCTAATTTATATTTCCTGTCTAGAAAGTTTGTCTTTCTACTATGCAAGTAGGCAAAAGGGCAAAATTCAATAGGCATGATTCATCCTTCTTTATCTGATTTTCGAAGATACTTTTCAGGGTAAGTGATCATGTGATTTAATAATCGCCCAACCTCTTCACTCTGTTCTTGCAAAGTGCTGATTTTATCTTCAATCAAATAACCGCATGCTTTCGAAAAATCCAGCCAAACCTGAGTTTCTGTATTTTCCATATCAGCATCAGACGTTTTACTTACAAAATGCTTTTCGTACTGTCTTTTTCTATATGCTTCACCAACCGTAGAACAAACCGATCTCGAAGATCTTCTTATTTGATCTGTCAAAGAATACATTTCCTCTTTAGGAAAACTCTTAGTCACTTCAAATATGTCCATTGCCAATTGAAACGCTTTTTTATAAACAGTTAGTTCTCGAAAACTCATTTTGCGATTGCCTATTGTTCCTTTGTCTATTGCCTATTAATTTCTAAGTGGTTTCCCCTTAAACAAAATACTTTGGATTCTTTCCAATGTTTTTGGTTCGCCGCATAGACTTAAGAAAGCTTCTCTTTCCAAATCCAATAGGTATTGCTCAGACACTTTTGTAGGTGCTGATAAATCTCCACCAGACATGATCCAAGCTAATTTCTGAGCAATTTTTTCATCATGCTCTGAAATGTAAGAACCATACTTCATAGCAGTAACCCCAGCATAGAACATGGCTAACCCTGACTTCCCTTGAACTTTAATATCTTTTCGCTCTATCGGCTGAGTGTATCCAGCATACGCTAATTGTAGCACTTTTGCTTTTGCATCAGTCAATAGTCGAGTTCTATTTAAAGTAATGTCATCGCGACCTCTCAAGATGTGCATCTTTCTAGCTTCTTCGGCAGAAGTAGCCACTTTTGCTGTCGCGATATTCATGAAGTATTCCTGCAACGTGTTTAACTCTGGATCACCAGTAGCATAATCATCAGCAGCTCTCATAGTCAACTCTTTGGTACCGCCCCCACCTGGGATAAGACCAACTCCTACTTCCACCAAACCTACATATGATTCAGCATGAGCTTGTATTGCATCACAGTGTAGTGATAGCTCGCAACCGCCTCCAAGTACCAAACCAGAAGTGGCAGCCACTACAGGTACG
>JBGCFL010000103.1:0-11392 GCA_045106975.1 Ekhidna sp.
TTCCATTCTGGACTAGCAATATTATATGGAGGCTTCCCATTGTATAATTCTACTTTCAAATCAGTCATCCCGGCATTTACATAATCAGAAAGATAAATTTCAATATCATATGCTCCATAAACAGTCTTACTATCGTATATGATTGAGTCGTTTATGTGAACCACTACCCTATTGTCTATGTACTTCAAGACAAGTTTATATTCATCACCATCGGTTTCCGATCTTGAATTTTCAGGTGTTGGAGGAGTATCATCAGCAATTTCTTTTTCAGAGATCCCTTTCTTCTCTTCGTTATTTTTTTTAGGTGACGTACAAGCCCCTATTAGGAGTAGAAGAATAACTAAATAATTAAAGTGCTTCATTTGCTTTTTTCTAATTGCTCATTCAAAATCGTACCAAAGGTACAGCAAACCTTTTATGAGACTCTTTTTTCTGAATTGATAATCAAGTGTGAGGAAATATCACTCCTCAAATGCCCAATCTATTTTGTCCTTCATATCCTTCACAACAATACCCTGTTCTTTTAACTCTGCTCTTAGCTTATCAACTTTATCAAAATCTCTATTGAACTTAGCATCTTTATACTCTCCTAATATGGTGTTTATCAAGCTTTTATAATCGACATCTGCCTCTACCTTTAGGCCCAGCACATCTTCAGAAAACCCTTGGAAAACTTCTTTCATTCTATCAAAAGTCTCTTTTCCAATTTCACTAAATTTTAGCTGACCTGTATGAAGTGAATTTATCTTCTTGACAAGATTGAATAAATGACCGATCGTCAAAGCTGTATTGAAATCATCATTCATCGCATAGTAACAATTGTCACACATCTTATTAACCTGATCTACTTGCTTCTCATTGAGCTCTCCGTCATCCTGTTTCCACTCCATTTCCCCAAGTAATCGCATACCATTAGCAAGACGAACATATCCCTTACTAGCAGCGTTTAATGCGTCATTGGAAAAATCCAAAGTACTGGCATAATGAGACTGCATCATGAAAAAGCGAATAGTCATTGGGCTATAACCTCTCTTTAGAAGTTCATGTTCTCCAGAAACAAGCTCTCGAGGCAGAAAAGAGTTACCTAATGATTTACTCATCTTTTGACCATTTACAGTCAACATATTGGTGTGGAGCCAATACTTGGCTCCTTGCTTACCATGAGTTCCTGCATTCTGAGCTATTTCACATTCATGGTGAGGAAACTTCAAATCCATTCCTCCGCCGTGAATATCAAACTCTTCCCCCAAGTACTTAGTGCTCATCACTGAGCATTCCAAATGCCACCCAGGAAAGCCATCACTCCACTCTGTATCCCATCTCATAATATGCTCTGGAGCTGCTTTTTTCCAAAGCGCAAAATCTAAGGGGCTTCTTTTATCACTTCCTCCATCTAAATCTCTAGTCTCACTCAATAAGTCTTCAATTTTTCTTCCACTTAAGACTCCATAAGAGTTGTCATTTTCTTTATGATATTTTTCTACATCAAAATAGACAGATCCATTTGACTCATAAGCAAACCCATTCTCAATCAGCCTTTTCGTCATCTCCACTTGCTCCATCAAATGGCCTATTGCTGAGGGCTCTATATCAGGAGGAATAGCATTGAACATATTCATGACATCTCTGAAATCATTGGCATATAGCTGCACTATCTCCATTGGCTCCAAACTATCTAGTTTTGCTTTCTTCGAGATCTTATCCTCGCCTGTATCCGATAGATGACCTACATCAGTGATATTTCTAACATATCTAACCTTATAACCGATGAACTGAAGGTACCTTCTAATTACGTCAAAACTCAAAAAAGTACGAACGTTACCCAGGTGAACATTACTATAAACAGTGGGGCCACACACATACATTCCTACAAAAGGCGGATGAAGTGGTTGGAATTCTTCTTTCTTTCTTGTGAGCGAATTGAGGACTTTTAGTTTACCAATCATAAATTGTCTGAATATGCTGGCAAAGGAAACGAATTTTGCGAAGCAATGGATGCGCAATCATGAAGAAATACTATTTATCTAACATCATGTCTTAATTGATTATTACTAGGTCCTTTTAAAGCCTTTTTCGCTAATTTTAAAGCTATCAAAGTCATCACCAATATGAGAATAGTACAAATAGCAATGATAATACTTGCTATTACGAGCAACGTGTGTGCGCAAACAATTGATAATAAAATAGCCAATGCCGAGGCTCATTTAGATAAGAGTAATTATGATCAAGCTGCATTAGATTTCAAGCAAATAATTAGCAGTCATTCATCTCAGTTATCTGAACTACAGAAGGGAAACATCTACAATAATTTGGGCTTTGTATATCTGAAATTGTTTGAACCCCAAACAGCTGAAAACTATTTAGAACTGGCAATAACTAGTCATGAAAAGTTAAGCCCTCGAAATTATAGAGACTATGCTGCCGTTCTTCAAAACTTAGGAGTACTATATCTCGAAATGGCTGACTTTGATTTAGCAAAAAGCTACATTGAACAATCGCTAAAAGCATTAGAGAATGCGAATAGTTCGGAGTTAGAAATGGCTATTGCGCGTACTAAGCTCGCTCTACTTTATGAAGAGACCGGGTACTTCAATCTCGCTTTAGAAATCTATCAAGAATGTTATAATTCTCTCTTAGAGAAGGGCGTTCAACTTTCGCCTGATTTTGCTGAAACGTGTAGTCATATGGGGAGAATTCTAATTAGAAATGGTAAGATTAAAGAAGCCGAAGATTACATAAACCAAAGTACTACAATCTATGAGCAGCTAGGTAAAGACTATGACGTTCAGAGAGCAGAGTCTCTTGAAAGTCTCGCACTTTTCTACGAACAAATAGGAAGGTATGGAGAAGCTGAAGGAATACTACTTGAGTCCTTAGAAATTAAAAAAACCATTCCTTATGAGTCTGATATTTTAATTATTGAAACTCTCAATGACCTTGGAATTTTATATGACAATCTAGGCAATTTTGCTAAAGCACAAGATATGTTTAATCAGGTCATTGAAAAGTGTGAGCAAACTGTAGGAATCACTCATCAATTTTATGCTACTGCAAAAAATAATCTGGCCACAATCGCTATTCGTGAAGGCAGATTTGATGAGGCCAAAGAAATGCTATTGGCAGCACTTAAGTCATACCAAAACCTTTATGGCAATGACCATCCTCTTTGTGCCAATACTATGAATAATCTTGCCAGGGTAGAAAGGTCTCTTGGTAACTATCAAATGGCAGAGTCCTATTATTTACAGGTTCTTACCATTGATGAAAAATTCTTTGGCAGAAAGCATCCCGATTATGCCACTACTCTTATTAACATAGGTGTTATGTACTCTTCTATGGGAAGAGAGATGGAAGCAGAGTCTTTTTACTTGGAATCACTAGATATTAGAAAAGAAGTTCTAGGAGAAAATCATCCTGAATATGGAAATGCTTTAGATCATCTGGGCTTGCACTCTATGGCACTGGGTAATGAAGTAAAAGCAGAAGAGTATTTCAGAAAGGCAATTGAGATTCAAATCAAACAGATTACTTCCGTATTTCCAGTTCTTACCGAGAGTGAAAGAGAGGCATTCTATCAGTCAATGAGGCAGGACATAGATCGTTATAATTATGTAGCCTTCAATTTATTGGGCGAAAACCCTGAACTCGTTAAAACGATTTTTGATTTCCGAATTAAAACTAAATCTATTCTTTTCAGTGCTTCCAATCGTCTAAGGACAAGCATACAAAATAGTTCGGATGATGAATTGAGAAACCTCTACAGAAAGTGGCAATCAGGTAAAAAATTATTGGCCAACTATTATCAGATGGGTGTAAAGCAATTGCAGGATCACCATATCAACTTGCAAGAAAGTGAGGAAGAAATTGAGCGACTGGAAAAAGACTTGGTGAGGAAAGCCTCTGAGTTTAAAGATATCCTTTCTCAAGAAAATGAAAATTGGCAATCTGTATGTGAAGTAATTAGCAGTGACGAAGCAGTAGTAGAAATTGTAAGGATAAAAGAATTTAAGACGGTAAATGATGATGGTAAACCCATTTTTGGTTTTACTGATTTTACTCAATATTTAGCTATCATCTTTTTGCCCCAGCAAAATGAACCTGAATATGTAGTTCTTGGAAGTGAATACAGAACGGAAAATGATCATTATACTAAGTATAAAAACTCAATGCTTTATAATACTGCTCAAAGTTCCACCTTTGAATCATTCTGGAAGCCTATACATGAGAAAGTAAAAAATGTAAGCAGGGTTAAATTGTCCCCAGATGGTATTTTTTATAAAATGAATCCAAATTCCTTCAAGATCACTGATAATGATTTTGTTCTTGATAAGTACTACGTTTCTTACCTAACAAGCTGTAAAGATCTCTTTCTCGAAAAACAAAACATTCATTTACAAAAAGCCTACCTATTCGGCAACCCAAGTTTTTCAAAAACTGAAGGAAACGGAGGTCAACTCTCTTCTTTGCCAGGAACTGAAGCAGAAGTAACGACAATAACTAGTTTATTGAGTCCTAGTGATTGGAGAGTTAAATCCTACTTGTCTGGTGAAGCCAGTGAGCTAAAGTTAAGATCTGCATATAATCCTACTATTCTCCATATAGCTACTCACGGCTTTTTTTCTGACAATGGAAATTTTATCTCTTCCATTAGCCCGATTAGAGATCCACTTTTTAAATCAGGTCTCTTTTTATCAGGAGCTTCGGATACTTACAGCTCATTTTTAAAGGGTATCCCGACAACCAATTCAAATGATGGAATCTTAACCGCATATGAAGCCATGAATTTAAATCTTAATCAAACACAGCTTGTAGTGCTTTCTGCTTGTGAAACGGGACTAGGAGATGTGCGAAATGGAGAAGGTGTATTCGGACTTCAGAGAGCGTTTATGGTGGCAGGAGCCAGGAATGTCATCACCAGTATTTTTAAGATCGGAGATCAAACAACAAATGAGTTAATGGTTCTCTTCTATGAGAAATTTATAGAGACAGGAAGAGCTGATGAGTCATTAATGTACGCACAAAGAAAACTTAAGGAAACCTATGCTGACGCCAAAACCTGGGGCGCATTCATACTAACAGGAAACCAATAACAACACCGCCAACAAAAACATTATGAAAAGAATAATCATCTTATCATTCACCATTTTATCATTTACCGCCTTCAGTCAAGTGACTGTAGACCTTATTGTGAAACAAGGCGATGAATTTTTCGACAATGCTCAATATCAACGAGCCATTACTTTCTACAAGGCTGCACTAGAGGAGAATGATAACTATGCCAAAGCCAAATATCAGCTCGGGGAAAGCTATCGTCTTACTCAAGACTATGAAAGTGCAGAATTTTACTATCAGGAAATAGCATCTAGAGGTGGAGACACCCGGTTTCCACTCGCAGGATTCTATTATGGATTGATGCAGAAGTTGAAAGGAGACTATAATGCCTCATTGAAAACCTTCAGAAGATTTGACGATTTTCTAGTTGAGAATTCACTTCACGAGGGTGATAAGTACAGATATTTTTACAAGCAATCCAAAATTGAAATAGACGGATGCCAACTGGCAATAAATCAAGTCAACTTGGTACATGAGGATCATAAATTTAAACTTTTGGATGCACCTCTCAACTCTGAGTACAATGACTATGCAGCTTTTACTTTAGAAAACGATTCAATTTTATGTCTAACTTCTGCTAGAGAAGGCGGAAAAGGAAGTTTGGTCGATAATCAATTTGGTGAGGGTCTTGCTGATCTTTTCAGATTTACCAAAAACGAAAATGGATGGGAAGAAGTGGAAGAAAGTGATCGGTTCGAAAATATGATCAATACAAAGTGGGGTGATGGATCAGGATCATTTAATAGAGATAGAACAAAATTTTACTACACTAACTGCCATGAAGATATTGGAGAAGTTTGTCATATCTATTCATCTTCACTTGTAGACGGAAGGTGGAGCGAACCACAACCACTCAATTCTAACATTAACGAGTATGGATTCAATTCAAAACACCCACAGCTGAGTCCCGGTGGGGATACTCTTTTTTATGTCTCAGACAGAGAAGGAGGAATTGGTGGTCTTGATATTTGGATGAGTCTAAACGCCGGTGGTAATAATTGGGGACCCGCTACTCACCTGGGCGATCAAATAAACACTCCATTTAATGAGGTTTCTCCATTTTATGACCAAGCTCAGAAAGTACTCATATTTGCTTCGGATGGACACAGAGGATTCGGAGGATTTGACATCTACATAGCTCGTGGAAGTAGGTTTGATGCCGCAGAAATTTATAATGCTGGTATGCCTTTTAATTCCAATAAAGATGACATCTTCTTCTTCTTAGGAAATAAGAAAGGGTATTTATCATCGAATAGAGATGATGGACTAGGCAAGTTTGATATATATGGTTTTGCAATCAAATCGAAAGAAGAAATTATAAACGAAGTATCCAACGAGGAAACCCTCGCTGGAAGAAACTCTCTTTTCACAGATGACTATAGTTTCGATAACAGAAACACAGAAATCATTAATCAAATAATTTCACGTAAGCTTTCTTCTTCTATTGCTAACATGGATTTGATTCTTACTTCCGAACAACTTGAAGTTTATAACTCATTGAGTCTTGATGACAAAGAAAGAATAGAGAAGATCGTAAATGCCAGAGTCAGAAAGATGACAGCAAGCATGATGAGATCTATTAGATCTGAAGACGACTTCTTCTATCAGCAATTAGATACCGATAAAAGAAAAAAAGTAAACAATGTAGTTACGAATTATGTAGAACAAGATGGGATGGGTTTGAGTGTCTTTCTTCCTCAAGAATCTTCGAGTTTTTACGGATCCGTAGCAAATAAAGATCGTGAAAAGATTGATGTATTCATCTCAGAAAGAGTGAATGATGCTAAGGAAATCAAACATGCCCCTATCAACTACTATGCTTTCGCTGAGCCAGATAGAGAAAAAATTGATGGTATTGCACTAAAATATTTAGCCGAGAAGAAAAATCTTGGATCACTTCAACTGGGTGTTAATGAAAGGTCTTTTTTGAACAAGACCGATGAAAGTGAGAAAGAGAAACTGAATGTAGCCGTTCGTGAAAAGTTATTGGTATTGAGTGATGAGAAAAATTTCCAACTCAAGGATGAGGACAGAGCGTTTTATGAAGGCCTGAGCATAGAAGATAAAGAAAGTATTAAAGCCATTGCGTCAGCTTTCCTATCTGCTGACTTAAATACTTTTGAAGATGTTTTAAATGCAGAAAATCTTGAGGTATTCAAACACAAAGATTCTAAAGGAGTAAAAACGCTAGACAAATTGCTGCTTAAGCAAATATCTAACTTGATGAAGGCAAGTATGTATATGGTAGAGACGTCATTTACAGCTGAGGAACTTCGATCATTAGAGGGGGCTTCTATTGAAGAATCTTTAACAGAACTGTATAGAATAAATTCTAACTTATCTGAGGAAGATAAGATGTCTTTAGAAAGATTCGTTAAAACCACTTTTCAATCTTATTTGATAAGCAGAAAACCTGCTTTTACCCCTTCTATTCCATTAGCATCGGTAGCCGCTCCAGCGCCATCTAAAGGAAATGATCCTACAGCTGTATTAAGTGGAGAAAATGTAAACCAGTATGAGTCACTTGATGAAAACAAAAGATGGCTTGTTGATAGAGTCATCGGACTGGATTATCTAAGTTCTGCCTACGCAAATGATCCTGATTTAAAAACTCAAGATAATGATAAGTTTAGGTCATCAAGCGCAAAGGAGAAAGCTTATTACGAAGTACTTGCTAAAAACATGCGTCATGAGACGTTGAACGAATCAGAAAAGTCTATTCTATTGGAAGCATTTACCTATTACAACAATTTAGCCTCGAGTAGAAAGGCGGTGGTAAACAGATTGGTTTTAGCAAAAACTTTCGAAGAAAAAAATGGAAAGTACAAGCTGACTGCAAAAGATGGAGCAGCAAGGGCAAGGCTGTCCTCTTCAGAACTAGAATTAATAAATGATTTAGAAAAATTCAGAGTGAACAATGAGCGACTGCTTACTGAGAACCTCGCTGTTGAAGCTAAGGATGTTGACAAAGAGCCATTTGAACAAATATCTTTAAAAGACGATAGGTTACCTGAAGAAAAAGAAGCCACAGAGCGAGTTAGTGATGAGCCAGTTGCTTCAAGTGAAGAAACAGCTACTTCAGTTGTGGATCAAAATGATAAACCACAAGAAAAAATTGATGTCGTATTCTTAGATGAAAAAGTAGATGTTGAGGTAGATATGCCAACTTATAACTATTCTGGTTTTGAAGAGATCGCAATTACTGGAAAGCTTATAAACACTGACACGAAGGCACCACTAGCCTCGCACAAAATTAGACTGATGCGTCAAGATGAATCTCAAACTGTAATTGAAGGGACCACCAATAGTTTGGGATATTTTTCATTTAGAGTCCCTGCAGATAAATATTTAATTTCTTTAACAAGAGAGAGTAATGAAAGTGCTATTTCAGTGGAAAGTTTTAACATGAAGGGTCATGTAGAAGAATATGAAGGTCTTTTTGAGGTTGACACAAGAGCGTATTTCCAAAGTGATTCTTACGTTTTGAGACCAGAGACTAAGGTAATGTTAGATGAAATCATTGCTTGGACTAAAGGTAAAGATGTCAAACTTGAAGTAGAGTCACATACTGATAACTTAGGAAACCCAGAGTACAATATTAATCTGAGTAAAAAGAGAGGATATGCTGCCCGTGATTACTTAATTCAGAATGGGGTTTCGGAATCAAGTATATCGGTTATTTGGCATGGGTTTGAAAAGCCAATTGCTGCCAATGATAATCCAATTGGTCGCCAGCTCAATAGGCGAATGGATATTTGGGTGACTTCCTCTACTAAAAATGATAAACTAAATCTTGGTCATTATTTTCTTGTAAGACCGAAAGCATCTTTAGCTGCTATAGCGAAAAGCTTTAACATTTCGATAGATAAACTGAAACGAATGAATGGGCTACAGTCTAACACTATTAGTGCATATGAGCCTATACGAGTTGTCAGCGATCAGAAATTGAATCCAGATCTTTCTCTTGTGATACCAGCAGATTTCAATATCAAAACAGACTTTAGGTACACTGTACAAGAAGGTGATGATGTCATAAATGTCGCAAAGAAATTCAATGTTCCTGAGGAGCTTATATTAGAACTGAACGGGCTTAATTCTATGAAATTAACACCTGGAACAAAGATTAAAATCTATCCAGGAGAGTAGATAAAATCTATAGACATATGTCAGTGCATATTGGCATCAAAATAAAAACCATGTAGCACCTACATGGTTTTTTTATGCCTTATTGATATATGATATGAACAGTATTCTGGCCTAGCCTGAATTAGAATAATGGGTTAGAGACCTTTCTAATACCCTGCTTTTTAGAGAGCGAGTACTGAATGGAAATCTCAACTGAATTTTGTGCTAGATCAACAGTTCTATCAGGAATGAAAAGTTTACTATTCAAATCGTAACTGCCTCTAATGGTAATACTATTAAACTTGAGTCCGCCCATAAAAATGAATGAATCTCTATATCTATACCATGCTCCAAAGAGTATTTGAGGACCTAAAGCTCTATACCTATCTGCATTTGGCACATAGGAGAGGTTTAAACCTGCGTTGAATTGTGCATTTCGTCTTGTGTATAGCGTAAGTAAACTAGGCGTGATATAAAGCTTATTTACTTTAAACTCAATTCCTCCATTGTACTTCCAAAGCATTGGCTCACGCTCGTCGGATTGAATATTAAAGGACTTATTAGGACGATTCAAATTGGTCACTGAAACGCCAGCAAATGCACTAAATTTATGAAGCATGTAATTCCTATCAGGATTATAGTAGTACATCGCACCAGAATTAACCACAATTGCTCCAGTTCTTTCATCAAACTCAGTCACTGGTGCTGGACGAGTATCATCAAATCCATAGAAAATATTGTATTGTGATCCCCATGTCAACTCACTAAAGTTGACACTCCTTTGTTCATACCCAATTTGAGCACCTATTGAAATAATATAGGATGTTAAAACCCCAAATTTCAAATTATGTGCATAATTAAGAAATGCTGCATCTTTTTGGAACACACCATCAATGCCACTTTTCTCATTGTAAACCATCACCCCCACTCCGCCGATAGATCGCTCCAATTTCCCATTCGGTTTTAATGGAAGAATAAATGAGACTTGCGTCAATTCATTTAAGATTTGCAATTGTTGCATCTGCCTCTTATGATTTGTATGAAGCGAAGGATCATTGGAAATACCACTGAAGGCAGGGTTTAAAAATAACGATGCAGCGTAGTACTGTGAGAACTGTGATTCCTGTGATGTACTGAAATGTACAATTATGAAATATAAACTGAGAAGACTGATAATTTTTTTCATCTTAGTAGATATAGAGCCCCCTTCTCTTCAAAAATTTCTTCGTTTTCTTTTTGTAGTCGAACGAAGTAGTAATAAGTACCCGAAGGCTCTTCTTTACCTGTTCGTTGATTAACACCCGTCCACCCTGTCTTATTTGCCTCTTCAAATGAGCTAGTAGAATAAACCAATATCCCTAGTCTATTATATATTTCTAGTCGAAAGCCCGTTTCTTGTATTCTCTCTCCAAATACTCTAAATGTTTGATTGTCATTGTCAGATGCTCTAGGTGAAAAAGCCTGCGGTATATAAAACTGACCTTCTGGGACTATTCTTGGAGCCAGAGCAATAGCTAAGTAGAGGGTCTCATTAAGCTCTGGCAATATTCCCACTTCAGTAATGATATTCCCAAATGTTGCCGAGTCAGTGAAGTTCAATGACTCTACTCCCAATGAGTGGAATGTGCCATCAAGACTATCGGAAAAAGCCACGACTGGCGAATTGACTCTGTGACGTATATCGTTTCTGATAATGAAATTTTCTAAATCTTCATTACTGAAATCAATATTGACAAGTGCACTATCTATTGAGCCCTCATCCAGAGAAACTTCCCATAAACCAATGTGGGAGACTCCTAGAAGATCCTCTCCTGGAATAGGTGTTGATGAGTTAGGGTTCTGATAAGAAGCCGTTAACTTTTGATCTACTCCTGCTACATCAAGCAATGTGATAGGTGCAAATTGTCCCTCATACCCTAACGGAAAATACTTAGATCCACCACCAAGATGGGTCATCGCACCTTGAATATACGAAGTTGGTGATCCACCACGTACCGTAGCATTACTTTCAATGATAAATTCAGTATCAGAGCCAGGGAAAATCACACCATCAATAAAATTGATTTCATCTTTCACAATAAATTCACTTCCATTATAATTGAGCGAACCGCCACTGTTCATTATCAACTTTTCAACCTCAAAATTTTGACTTAGT
>JBGCFL010000104.1:0-9848 GCA_045106975.1 Ekhidna sp.
AAGAAGAGCAACATCACTAGAAGTTGGTACATCTTTCAGTACTGAAAAGGTGGGTGAGCTTGGTAAACGAGAAGTAGAATTGATCTACAAGATCACAGCATATCATTCAGCCTTATCTGATGCAGCCAAGGAGTATTCTCCAGCAGTCATTGCTCAGTATGTTTACGATTTAGCAAAGGAATACAATGGCTTCTATCAGGAAGTGCCAATCTTCAATGAAGAGAACAAAGATAAATTGGCTTTCAGAATAGCACTTTCAGAGATGACAGCCAAGCTTATCAATAAAAGTATGGAGCTTTTGGGAATTGAGGTTCCAGAGAGAATGTAAGAATGGCTAACTTAAAATCCTGGATTGTAGCAGCACGTTTACGAACGCTACCACTGGCTTTCTCAAGCATTTTAGTGGGAACAGCATTGGTTTATAATCGCGGAGGTATCAACCTTGCAATTTTCGGACTAACGCTACTTACTGCCATATTCCTTCAAATTCTCTCCAATCTAGCCAATGACTATGGAGATGCTGTTTCCGGAGTAGATTCGGCTGATCGAGATGGACCAAAGAGAATGGTTCAATCAGGGGCTATTACAAAAGAAGCTATGAAAAGAGGGTTGATTATCTCATCAATACTAACCTTTGTATCAGGTCTTGGATTGCTTTATCTCTCTTTTCCTGAAAACTGGAAATATGCCTTGATTTTTCTAGTTATTGGTCTTGTGGCTATTGCAGCAGCGATCAAGTATACCATGGGTAAAAATCCATACGGATATGCCGGTTTTGGAGACCTTTTTGTTTTTCTGTTTTTTGGAATTGTGGCAGTGGTAGGCACTTACTTCTTGCAAACAGAGTCTATTAATTGGCTGATCTTTCTTCCTGCTTCGGCGCTAGGGCTATTTGCTGTTGGAGTATTGAATGTGAATAATATTCGAGACATTGAGTCTGATGAGCTTTCAGGGAAGCATTCCATCCCGGTAAGGATTGGCAAGGAAAAAGCGATTACTTATCATAGCTGGCTACTCAATGGCGCCATGGTGCTTACTTCTGCTTATGTGCTGCTTACCTATGATTCATGGTGGGACTTACTTTTCATATTGGTGAATCCATTACTTTTCAAGAACATCAATGCAGTAAAAACAAAACCTGCAACTGAGCTTGATCCCTACTTGAAACAGATGGCTCTATCTACTTTATTATTTGCTGTCCTATTTGCTATAGGTCAGTTCATGAGCTGATTTATATCATTTCAGGTAACATTGAATCCGTTTTTTAGTTAAATTGGGTGAAGAAATTAATTACCAATCATGAATAAAATATTAGTACCCTACGATTTTTCAGATGTTGCAAAACACGCATTGAATTTTGCATGCGAAATAGCAGACAAGTCTGATTCAGAAATCATTTTGTTAAATGTAATAGAGCACCCAACAGCTGACTCATTTAGAACAATGGGTATACAAGATATGGATCCAATGGAGCAGGTCTATATCAAAAAAATGATAGAGCAGGTAGAGGTTAAGCTGAATGCCGTAGGAACCGAGTCACAGTATGCAGATGATAAAATCTTATATGTAATTCGTTTGGGTAATGCTTTCAACACAATTATTGATCAGATAGTTGATCAAAATGTAGATTTAGTGGTGATGGGTACGGAAGGAGCTGATGGGTTGAACGAATTTTTCGTAGGATCAAATGCGGAGAAGGTAGTTAGAAAAGCCACTTGTCCCGTTATAACTGTTCAAAATGAATGCAAAATTGAACCTATAGAAAAAATTGTCTTTGCTTCTGATTTTCAGAATACAGATAACACTTTTGTATCTCAGCTGAAAGCACTTCAAACAACTTTGGGAGCCCAGCTAAAAGTAGTGAAAATCAATACTCCAGCTAGTTTTACATCAACTAGGCATGATATGAAGCAAATGAAGGAGTTTGTAAGTAAAAATGGTATTGAAAACTATACTATAGAAATTTACAATTACAAAAATGAAGAAGATGGAATCATTCTTTATGCAGAGGATATAGAAGCAGACATGATCGCTTTGGGTACACATCAAAGAAGGGGAGTTGGACATTTTCTGTCTGGAAGTATCGCTGAAGATGTGACTAACCATGCATCAGTTCCAGTGTGGACTTCTCATTTAAGAGTAGATTGATCAATAGAAATTGAAATGAATGATTGAAACCTCTGTATTTGCAGAGGTTTTTTTATGTTTTCTTTATTTGATAAATATGAGTTTCAATTCTAAGGGAATTATTTGCAGTATGGGTTAATTTTGAATACCTAATAAAATAGACGATTAAATGGCTGAAGTAATAAGAATGCCTAAGATGAGCGATACCATGGAAGAAGGGGTGATCGCAGCTTGGTTGAAGAAAGAAGGAGATGAGGTGAGTTCTGGAGATGTACTTGCAGAAGTAGAGACAGATAAAGCAACAATGGAGTTGGAGTCCTATCAGGATGGCGTCCTTTTACACATCGGGGTGAAGGAAAAAGAGTCAGTTCCTGTTGATGGCATTCTTGCAGTGATTGGTGAAAAAGGAGAGGATTTCAAACATTTGCTCAATGACGATGCTAGTTCAGCCAGTGAAGAAACAAAAGAAGAAAAGAAGGAGAGCGAGGCTCCAAAAAAATCGATAGATACAAGTAACATCAATGCCTCTATCATTCGTATGCCGAAAATGAGTGATACGATGGAAGAAGGTGTCATAGCTGCTTGGTTAAAGAAGGTAGGTGATGTAGTAGAGGCTGGAGACATCCTTGCAGAAGTGGAGACAGATAAGGCAACCATGGAATTGGAAGCTTATGAGGACGGAGAACTACTTTATACGGCAGTAGAAGCTGGAAACGGTGTTGCTGTAGATGGCGTGATTGCTATTATTGGTGAGAAAGGTGCTGATTATCAAGCTTTATTGGATGCAGACTCTGCGCCAGAGGAAGCGGCTCCAGAGCCAGAACCAAAGAAAGAAGAGCCAGTTTCTCAGTCTAATGCTCAGCCACAAGCACAAGCAGCTTCAAGTTCATCTTCTAACGGAAGAGTGAAAGCTTCGCCATTGGCTAAGAAGATTGCTGCAGAAAAGGGAATTGATATAGCTCAAGTAAGCGGGTCAGGTACCGATGGTAGAATTGTGAAAAAGGATGTAGAAGAATTTACTCCATCAGCAGCACCATTAGCGACTCAGTCTTCTTCATCTAGTAGCTCAGTAAGTATACCAGCGGTAGTAGGAGAGGAAAGATCTGAAAAAATGGAGCTTTCGCAAATGCGTAAAGTGATTGCTAAGAGACTGAGCGACAGCAAATTTGCTGCTCCTCATTTCTACTTGACCATGGAAATCAATATGGATAAAGCGATTGAGGCAAGAAAATCCATGAACGAAGTATCTCCAGTTAAGATTTCATTCAATGATATGGTAGTGAAAGCAGCCGCTGCTGCAATACGCCAAAACCCAGATGTCAACGTAAGTTGGATGGGAGATCATATGGTAAAAAATCATCACATCAATATGGGTATAGCAGTAGCTATTCCAGATGGATTGATTGTGCCTGTTGTGAAGTTTGCAGACAATAAGTCATTGTCTCACATTTCTGCTGAGATCAAAGAATTGGGTCAAAAAGCAAAAGATAAGAAGTTACAACCAGAGGAATTTTCAGGAAATACCTTCACTATTTCCAATTTAGGAATGTTTGGTATTGAGGAATTCACTGCGATTATTAATCCGCCAGATGCATGTATTATGGCTGTAGGTGGAATCAAAGAAACTGTCGTAGTTAAGAATGGAGAAATGAAGCCAGGCAATGTGATGAAGGTGACACTCTCTTGCGATCATAGAGCAGTTGATGGAGCGGTTGGATCTGCTTTCTTGAAAACGTTCAAAGGATTGCTTGAAGATCCAGTTAGAATTCTTATTTAAATATTAGCACACATTATTTAATAGGCCACCCTGAACTTGTTTCAGGGTCTTTTAGTTTATTATAGATTCTGAAATAAATTCAGAATGACTCTGAATTTAAAATCTCATGGAAAGATTAAGATCAACAACGGTACTAGCAGTAAAGCATAATGGCAAGGTGGCTATTGGGGCTGATGGACAAGCGACGCTTGGAAATACAGTTGCAAAGTCTAATGTGAAGAAGATTAGAAAATTGCTTGAGGGCAAAATAGTCACTGGTTTTGCAGGATCTACCGCAGACGCATTCACTTTGCTGGATCGTTTTGATGAGAAATTAAGCAACTATTCCGGTAATCTGAAAAGAGCCGCTGTGGAGCTGGCTAAAGATTGGAGAACCGATAGATACTTACGTAAGTTAGAAGCCATGATGATAGTGGCTGATAAAGAGGAAGTGTTAGTTGTGTCCGGTACAGGAGATGTAATAGAACCTGATAATGACATTGCTGCAATCGGATCGGGGAGTGAGTATGCTAGATCAGCAGCTCTAGCATTGATGAAACATGCGCCTAATTTGACGGCAGAAGAAATTGTTCGTGAGGGATTGAACATCGCTGCAGATATTTGTATCTATACAAATCATAATTTGATCGTAGAAGCGTTGGATTAACAGCTTTTGAGTTGATCTTTGTATCAACAAATCCTAACATTATTTAAAACCATTCTTTCAATAGGTTCTATTTATAGAAACCTGTTAACAGATATATTCATTGATGAAAACCTTAATTACCATTTCAACCTTTTTTATTTCTTTGTTTCTTACGCTTGAAGTAGGAGCTCAAAGTCCTACTCTTCAGCAGAAGTATGACAGCATTATTGAGACTTCAGAAACGTTTAAGCAATACAAACTAATCCCTGAGAGATCGATAAATGCATTTTGGTCTGAAGTGACGAACTCTATGAGTCAATCTGATCAAAGAATAGAAGAGTTAGAAAAAGAGATAGTTGCTAATCAGGGAACAATAAAATCACTTAATACTCAAGTTGCTACCGTACAGGCCAATCTCGATGAGAGCCTGAATGCAAATGACAGTATTAATTTTCTAGGTATTTCCTTTTCAAAACTGGCCTACCACATTTTAGTTTGGGTCATTATCATTGTTTTGATTGTTTTAGGTCTTGTCGCTTACTTCATGTTTTTGAGAAGCAACAAATTAACAACTCGCTTCAAGAAGGATTTAGTGAGCCTTACCTCTGAATTTGATGATCACAAAGACAAGGCTCGTGAGAGTCAAATGAAGCTGAAGAGAGAGCTGCAAACAGCGATGAATCAGCTGAATGAACGACGATAGTTCTATTACGTCATTACAGTTTTCTCATTGAGAAATACTGGAATCTCATTCCTTAAATGTGATCTTGAGTAAAGTAGAGTTAACCCAATAGCATTTAAGACCAATTTTCTAAGTCAAGAATTTTTTGATCAGCCTATTGTCTTGAGTTTATCTAAAGACCAGACGACATTCCTAGAACGCTCTATATGGTTCGTTGCATTTCGACACCATCGTAAGCGTTCAATTCTTTAGCACTTACTATTTGCACATCTTCTGTGGATGAAAAGTAATAAGGATCAACGCTGCACCCTTCGATGAACTCAGGATGACAGCCGCACAAGCTACATTCCACTCTTCTATAAGCTCAGGATAAAAAAACGACGGGATTTCAATAAACTCGAATAATTTCTCCATTGCCTTTCCCTAGTATACTTCTAACGTATGCATTCACTACTTGAGAAGTGGGGATAGGATTGTGACCTGGGAAGTAATCTTTGTATTTATCATACGCATCTTCTACCATTCCTAGAGAAACGACATTGAGGCGATGACCAGACTCCATTTCTAATGCCGCAGCTTGGGCAAAGCTATGAATGCCTCCATTGACCATAGCGGCACTCGTTGTTTTTACCACTGGATCATCAGCCAAAATACCTGTAGATAGAGTGATGGACCCATTTGGGTTTAAGTGCTTTCGTCCAAGGCGAACCATATTCACTTGACCCATAAGTTTGCTCTTTAACCCAATGTAGTAGTCTTCCTCACTTAGATCGTTAAAGTCTGCCCACTTGGCTTCTCCAGCTATGCATACTATAGCATCAAATGGCTCTTGACTGTCAAACATTTTTTGAATAGATTGACTGTCTGCAATGTCTACTGTTACATCTCCACTGTTTCTTCCAGCAATGACCAATTCATGCTCATTAGAAAAATGATCGCTTACTCGTTGACCGATGGTGCCGTTTCCGCCTATGATTAGTATTCTCATGTGTTGTGTTTAAAGGATTATGACAAAGCTATTGGGTAAATGGTTCCAGCAAGTAAGGTGACTGCTTATCCAAATAGATCACTACTTAGGTATCTATCTCCACGGTCGCATACAATATGAACAATTAATCCCTCTTCTATTTCATCGGCTATTTTAAGAGCAGCAGATAAAGCTCCTCCAGAACTCATACCAGCCAATAAGCCTTCTTCTTTGGCTATTTTGCGTGTCATGTGGATGGCCTCTTCTTGACTGACATCAATCACACGATCGACGCGAGAGGGTTCAAAAATTTTTGGTAGAAACTCAGGAGACCAACGTCTTATGCCTGGAATACTTGATCCATCTGTAGGCTGTGTGCCAACAATCTGAATGTCTGGGTTTTGTTCTTTCAAGTAACGTGACACACCCATGATGGTGCCTGTAGTTCCCATTGCTGAGACAAAGTGAGTCACTTTTCCCTTTGTGTCTTTCCAGATTTCAGGTCCTGTGGTTTTGTAATGTTGAGCGTAATTGTCAGGGTTGCCAAATTGGTTGAGCATGAAATAGCCTTCTTCATTGGCCATTTGCTCCGCTAAGGTTCTCGAATATTCAATGGTTTGTTTAGCAGGGGTGAGGATTACTTTGGCACCATAAGCTTCCATACTCAGCACTCGCTCTCTTGTGGAGTTATCGGGCATAATGAGGGTCATATGCACGCCCATAATACTAGCGATCATGGCTAATGCAATACCTGTATTCCCACTGGTGGCTTCTACGAGTTGATCACCCTGTTTAATATCACCTCTATCAAGAGCTCCTTTGATCATGCCATAGGCCGCTCGGTCTTTCACACTTCCGCCAGGGTTATTACCTTCTAGTTTACCTAAAACGCGAACACCTGGCTTTGGGCTTATGCCTTTGTACTCTACTAAAGGCGTATTGCCGATTAACTCCTCAAACTTCATAGCTATTTCTTCTTACTTTTTGAAAATACAATACACTAGTTAAGCGCTTTTGCCTTTAAAAATGATGGTATCTGTTATGCCCTCAGAAGTGGACATTTGTGCTTGATAATAAATTTTAGAATGAGGAGGAACACTTTGCGTAAGCCATACATTACCTCCAATAATAGAATTGTGTCCAACGACAGTATCGCCTCCCAAAATGGTTGCTCCAGCATAGAGTACTACATTATCACCGATGGTAGGGTGACGTTTTGTTTCAGCATCTTTCTTGTCTACGCTGAGCGCACCAAGGGTGACACCTTGATATATTTTTACATGATCTCCGATTTCCGTGGTTTCGCCAATGACTACTCCAGTCCCATGATCTATGCAAAAGAAGCGACCAATTTTGGCACCAGGGTGAATGTCAATTCCGGTTTTGCTATGAGCATATTCTGAAATGATTCTAGGCACAAGGCCAATACCTAGGCTGTATAGCTGATGTGATACACGGTGTGCGGCAATTGCGATAAAGCCAGGGTATGTTCGTATGACTTCTGTACTGCTTTTGGCTGCAGGATCGCCATCATAGAGAGCAGTAATGTCTTGCTCTAATTGCTCATGAATATGAGGAAGTGCTTCGAAGAATTTTACAGTTGATTCACTTGGATCTAGGCCACCTAACGAAGGATTTTTAGAAAGTATCTGATCTAGCTGAAGCTTCAATCTCTCTATATAAAGCTCAAATTCTCTTTGAGAACTGAATTTTTTTAAGGCAAAATCTGCGAAGAGTGATCCGAGCAGTTCGGTGAACCAATTAGATACGGTTTCTGTGGACACACAGCTTGGACAAGCTTGTTGTTTTTCATAGAGAGCATTGATAAAATCACGATTCATAACCCTCATAATTGATGATAGGATTAAAAGGTTCAATCTGCGGATTGAATTTTGAGATGATTATTATGAAGTGTGAGGAGGGATGTCTGTTGGTCAACGACCCTTTAACTAAGCGCCGTTTGTCGGACACTAGCTAGATCACAATAAAGGTAGCGGAACTGCCCAGCACCGATGAAGTGTCTACGAAGAACTGCGTTCCACAAGTCTTCAGCCAGAAAGAAGGTGGGGCAGGAGATAAAATAATCAGAATGGGCGGTGTAGCGAGCGAGCTCTGATGTGGATTCAAATGACACAATGACACATGGCGAATGAGCACTTGTTAGCGTCTTTTTTATTTAGATTCACAGTTTCAGTTTGGTGTTGAAACTCTTCTTCGTTGTTGAGTTTGTAAGTTATGTTGAATGCGAAATCTCTGTCCGTTGAAGGTTTTTCCGAAAGTATCCTGACCAATGAAACCCATTCATTTATAGCATATTTTTTTAAGTATTTAGGGTAATTGATGCTGAGCGAAGAATGCCCAAATCAATTCATTCGTAATGATATCTTTGTTTATAGGTTGTAAAATTGAAAAACCTTGATTTATCTGATAAGCACTTCCTGGCCAATTATGTCCACCATTATTAACTATAAGAAAATTGATTTTGCCATCACAATTATCATAGGTTAACATTCGGGCGGTACTGCCGTCAGAAGTATCTATATCTTCGAATGAGACTTCAGAAAACGTATCGCTACATCCTGCGTTATCTTTCCAGAAAGATACCACATCGTTAATAGCAGCTATACCATCTTGACATGTTGGTTCTCCATCCCAAAAAATCACAGCATCATCAGTTCCATGAACATGTAAAACAGGCAATTGCCTTGTTGGTTGACAATCCGTATTTAATAAATTTTCAGTCATGGAGCCGGCTACAGATGCAATAGCTGCAATTCGTTCGCTTAATGCACAGGCAATTGAATAGACCATGAACCCTCCATTGGAGAGACCAGTTACATAAATACGCTTAGAATCGATGCGATAGTCCACAGCTAATTGATCGATAAGCATATCTATGAATTTGATATCATCTGTTTCATTGCCCCAATTGGCGTTCCAGTATTTTCCAGTTACACCATCTAAAAGACAATTTTCTCCGGAGTTAAGTGCTTCTGGCCAAACCATTATTATATTTTCTTCATCTGCTAAATCTCCGAAATTTGAGATAAGTCTTTGCTCTTCAGGGTTAGAACTTAGTCCATGTAGATCTAAAATTACAGGAAGGTCTGACGTTGATGTGTTGTACAATGAAGGTAGAAATACATCATAGAATCTATTTTCTCCATCTACGCTAATATTTTTTGTTATCAATTCTGAATTACAACTATCAGTACATTCCACTGAACATTCACAATTTATGGTAATGAAATCTGATTTTGTATTGGTGTCTTCTGAGTTTAGATTGGTTACAGAAAGCGAAACGTCAAAGGCACCAACGGTAGAATAAGTGACTGTTGGATTTTGTTCATTCGAGGTTGCGGGAGTTCCCCCCTCGAATGTCCAACTCCAAGATATTACATCACCAGTAGATTGATCTATGAAATTGATGCTTTCTCCAGTACTTGTTACAACAACATTACTGCTAAAAGCAGCTTCTACCTTGATAACAGGTGTCGTGTCATCATCTGAGCATCCAGTTGCTGTTAGTAAGAAAAATGAAATGAAGAATAGTAGTATTGTTTTGAATTCAGTTTTCTTGTAGTTCATAACTATTCAGAGTTGGTTCAATCATATGCGCAACGTCCAATCATCCGTAAGCTGGACTTTTCAAATATCTATAAAAGTATCT
>JBGCFL010000105.1:0-11128 GCA_045106975.1 Ekhidna sp.
CTTCTGAAATCAAACTAACAAAGTCAGCTTAGCTCATTTTCAAGTGTTATTTTTGTGTCAAAATTGATCAAGAGAAATGCTGGACAGAGTAAAGGCCTTAATATCAGAAGTTGAAAATGCGAAGGCTAAAACTTCCGATAATGTAGAAGAATTCAGACAAAAATTTGTAGGACGTTCGAACGTAATCAATGATTTATTTGAAGACTTTAAAAAGGTTTCAGCTGATCAAAAAAGAGAGTTAGGACCAGCGCTCAATCAACTTAAAAGTAAGGCGCAAGAAAAACTTAAGGAATTGTCTATTTCTCTTAAGTCCGAACTAGGGGTGGACAGAGCCATTGATGTTACGCTACCTGGCGTTTCTAACACTGAAGGGTCGATACACCCAATATCTCAAGTAAAGAACAGAATAATAGAAATTTTTGAGCGACAAGGCTTCAATGTTGAAGACGGTCCAGAAATTGACAATGATTGGAACAATTTCACAGCATTAAACTTTCCTGAAAACCATCCAGCAAGAGAAATGCAGGATACCTACTTTATTGAGAAAAATCCTGATACGTTGCTAAGAACACATACCTCTAATGTGCAAACACGATTGATGAATAAAAAGAAGCCGCCTATTCGTTCAATTATGCCTGGAAGAGTTTTTAGAAATGAAGCCATATCAGCAAGAGCTCATTGCTTTTTTCATCAAGTAGAGGGACTTTGTGTAGGAGAGAAAGTAAGCTTTAAAGACTTAAAGAACACTATCTATCATTTCTCCAAAGAGATGTTTGGTCATGATACAAAAATTAGGCTTAGGCCCTCTTATTTCCCATTTACGGAACCCAGTGCTGAGATAGATATTAGCTGCTTCATATGTGGAGGAGATGGGTGTAAAATCTGTAAGAAGACAGGATGGGTGGAAATAGCCGGCGCTGGTATGGTGGATCCAAATGTTTTAGAAAACTGTGGAATAGACTCTACAAAATATAGTGGTTTTGCATTTGGAATGGGTATTGAGAGAGTAACTATGCTAAAATATCAACTGGATGACTTGCGTTTGTTTTCTGAAAATGATGTTCGCTTTTTAGATCAGTTTTAAAGTAGGTCTTGGATGATTTTGTCTTCAGTGAGGCCTTCGGCTTCTGCCTTAAAATTTTTGACAATTCGGTGACGCAATACAGGAATTGCTACTGACTTTACATCCTCCATATCTGGAGAATACTTTCCTTTTATTATGGCATTACATTTTGCAGCAAGAATGAGAAATTGTCCAGCTCTAGGTCCAGCACCCCATTCCAAGTAATCTTTAGCAATGCTGCTTGCTTTTTCACCAGCAGGTCTAGTTTTTGCCACTAAATTAACTGCATACTCGAACACATTATCAGGTACTGGTACCTTTCTTATCAGTTTCTGGTACTCAAGAATTGTTTCTTTAGAGATTACCTCCTCATTAATTTTCGTTTGACCAGAGGTGGTCTGCTTAATGATCTCAACTTCGTCTTCATATTTTGGATAGTCCAAATTGATCATAAACATAAACCTGTCTAGCTGAGCTTCTGGCAATGGATAAGTTCCTTCTTGTTCAATCGGGTTTTGTGTTGCTAATACAAAGAATGGCTCATCGAGTTTATACTGTGTCCCTGCAATAGTGACAGATCCTTCTTGCATTGATTCAAGTAACGCAGATTGAGTTTTGGGCGGTGTTCTATTGATTTCATCAGCAAGAATTACATTAGAAAATATAGGACCTTGGATAAATCTTAAATTCCTCTCTTTATCCAGTGTTTCAGCCCCTAATATATCGGATGGCATAAGATCTGGCGTAAATTGAATACGATTAAAGCCCAAAGAAAGACTCTTTGATACTGTTTGAACCAAAAGAGTTTTTGCAAGTCCAGGGACGCCTACGAGAAGTGAGTGGCCATTACAAAACAATGAAGTGATAAGTAATCTGACAACTTCGGACTGACCGATGATTTTTTTAGAAATTTCTTTTTCTAATTTTTCAAAGTCTTTTGCTAGCTGATCAGCAAGTGCTACATCATTGTTATTTTCCTCCATTCTAATTCTTTTTATGTGTGCTTCCTCTTTATCGTAATCTAGCGAGTCAGGTTGCAATAATCGTATTCTGGATCCACTTCAATAAAAACATTTTCCCTAGCCTTCTCAAACCATTTTGAGATACGTTCATTTTGTTTCTTATTGAGGGTAGCTGCAGCTATCTTTTGATAATCCTGATCAAGATTAGCTTGATGAGGAGGAACTCTGTCTTTATAGTATAATATTCTGTAGGCGTATGATCCGTCTTGCTGTTGAAATTTAAGTGGCTTTGTTATTTTACCAATTTCCATTGTATCAATCGCGAAGAAAATATTTGGATCTAGCTGATCTGTTGGAACACGAAGTGCGCCAGATTGATCTGAGAAAAACCCCCCTGCAGATGATGTTTCCTGATCGTCAGAGTGTTCTTTAGCGGCGGTTTGAAAAGTGATGCTATCAGCCATTACAATTGTCCTTAGGCTATCTAGAAATTGTTCGGATTTATCAAAATCAGATACGCTTGGCTGTGGTGAAATAAGTATATGTCTACTCCTGTAAGTATTTCCTCTTTTTTCTTGCAGCTGAATCAAGTGGAAACCAAATTGAGTTTCTATTGGCATTGATAGCTCATCCGGTTTCATAGAAAGGGCAGATGCTTCAAATTCTGGAGCTAGTTCACCTCTACTATAAAATGGTAATTGACCTCCTCTAGCAGCAGATCCCGGGTCTTGAGAATATTGCTTTGCTAAATCTGCAAATGCTTCACCGTTCACAATTCGTGATCGTATTTCTAGCATTAAATTCCTAACCTTTTCCTTCTGAACAGTACCAGCTTTTGGTTCAATGACAATTTGACCTACAGAAACTTCCGTGGAGAAAAATGGCAATGAATCTTGGGGAATAGTTTTAAAAAATTTTTTCACATCAGAGGGAGTCACTTTTATAGTAGAAGTGAGTTCAGTCTGCATTTTTTGTATTGTTAACTGTTCTTTGATGTTATCAAAAATTTCGGACCTTATTTGTGCGAGTGATTTATCGTATGCTTTCTCAATTGCAGCCTCCCCTCCAAATTGTTGTACCATCATTGCCATTCTTCTGTTTAGACTTTGATCTACTTCACCATCTTCAACATAGATAGAGTCTATCTCGGATTGAGCAACTAGCATTTTATTAACAACAAGATTCTGAAGAATTTCACATTTAGCATTGCTGCCTCTTGCTTCGCCTCTGGATAAAAAGTCCAAATACGAACGTTCCAACTCAGATTTAAGAAGAATATAGTTATCAATCTTGGCAATGATCTTGTCTACAACAACACCGGAAGACTCATCTTGCGAATGACCAAAAAAGGAGGTCAATAAGAAGAGATTAATTAGTATATATTTCAAATGCATTTGTGTTTTCCGCTTCTTCATAAATATTCTTCTCCAATTCTTTTTTCAACTCAATCTTTCTTTTGTTGATAATGATATCCGTAACGTTTTCCTTGATGAATTCTAGTGGGGCAATCTCTCCTATGAGCTTGTATTCGAATACTTTAAGGAAATAGACATACTCCTCATCGGATACTTCAATTGAGCTATTTCGCTTCAGAAAGTTAGTCTTATCTGTTGTTTCTTTTAGTGGAGTTTCTAATAAGACATCATTAAATTTTACCCAAACTGAATCCTCGATGAAGGCTTTACTCGCATATTCAGTGGCATATTCCCATATCTCTGCAGTGTCTTTTGGATAATCCCTCATATACCTTCTGAATCTAGAAATTCTAGGAGCAGATGAAGGAATCTTAAAATAAATGCATTTTGCTAAATTTTGCCTAAGCACAAAATTTTGAGATTTGGTTTCATAGTATTCTGATATTTCTTGTTCGGAAACATCTTCATTGAGATGTCTATCAATGTATTTCTGCTCAAACTCATGAACCATTAAAGCGTATTGGTAATCAAGCACCCTCTTTTTAATTCTTGCTTCATTAAAGTCAACCGCTTCTTGAGCTTTTGTGATCATTAACTGCTTTTTAACCCAATCATCTATGAATTTTTCCACAAAAATAGTGCTATCCTTTCTTGAACTATTTTTTGGTATTAATTCCTCAAAGGTCGATAGACTAAGCTCTTGCTCTCCGGATCGGGCAATAATTTTTTCTTGAACTCCCTCTTCTTTTGGTTGGAAGTATTGACAGCTAAAGTTGATAAGAATGAAGGAAATGAGGTAGTATTTTCTCATTTAAGGATAGCTTTTTATCAGCCTGCAAATATTATGATTCTTTTCAGTAGAGAACTCTATTTTATCCATAATTCTTTTTACGAGCATAAGACCTAGTCCACCTTGTCTTCTGGATGAGACTATTTCATCCATAGAAGGAGCGTCATAGGTGTTTATATCGAAACCCGCTCCTTTATCTCTAAAAGTGAAAACGATTTGCTCAGACTGAACGACTATGTCAAATTCAATTCTACTATCTGGATTACAATTATTAGCATGGATCATAATGTTAGCGCAGACCTCATCTACGGCTAGAACGAGCTTGTGTGCTTCAAGGTCGGGCACTTTATGCTCGTCAAGTACATCTGAGGTAAACTGCCTGATGGTGGTCAATTCACCTTTATTACACATTATGGATATTTTGTTACTCATCCTAATGATTCTATCGCTTCTTCTTCTTTTTCTGTGATGGATATCAATTTTTCAAGTCCAAGAATCTCGAAAACCTGTTGTACAGTTTCATTTATACCGAAAAGAACCAGTTTTATTTCTTTTGAATTGAATTCGTCAATATGAGAAATAAACACGCCAAGTCCTGCCGAAGATATATATGCCAAGTTGGTTAAATCAATGGCAATCTTTGTTTGACCAAGTTCTTGTGCAGATTTAAGTGCATTGTCCATGTGAATGGATGATCCTGCATCAATGTCACCAGTTACTCTGATAACATGTATTGACTCAATCTGTTCTGTATTTATTTCTACCATATTTTAAATAAATCGTACGATTACTAATGTATAATCATCATCAATTTCTTCACTTTGGATAAACTCCAAAAGGTCAGAGATAATTCCTTCTTTTACTAGTTCGGGTGATTTTAAGGCATGAGATGTAAATGATTCTTTCAGTCGCTCACTTCCAAACTGCTGATCTTTATCATCTTTTGCTTCTGTGATTCCATCAGTATATAAAAGAAGAGTGTCTCCTGAATTATAACTAATGATATTGCTTTGAACGTACTTTTCATAGGATGAGTTTCTCACCATGCCTAACCCCATTCCATCACACTCTAGAAAATTAACTTCTTTTTTTTTGCTGCAATACATCAAAGTAGGACAATGACCCGCCCTAGAGAATTCAATTTTCCTAGTGGCTGTATCAATTTCAAAATACGTTGATGTAATGAATGAAGTCCTTTCTAAGCATTTACTTAAAGCTAAATTGGCTTGAATATTAAACTCTCTAGGAGATAGCCCAAGTGTAGCAAGGCTATGGAATATTCCTTTCATTTGTGCCATTTGAAAAGCAGCACTGGTTCCTTTACCTGAAACATCTCCAATGATAAGACTGAACTTTTCGTTAGAGTGACTAAGAATATCATAATAATCGCCACCAACCTCATCAGCGGCCATAGAGAAAGCATCCATTGTTAGGTGATCGTTCTTTACCAGCTCACGTGGAAGCAAACTTTTCTGGACATTTTTAGCAATCTTCAGTTGCTCTTTATACCGTTCGTTTTCTATCGAATCTTCAATTAATGAGAGATTTTCAAGAGATATACTTGCTTGGTTTACGAAAGTGGTAATGATGTTTACCATCTCTCTGTTAAAAGCTTCAGAAACTTCATTTAATAGGACAATAAAACCAATTTGCTTATCCTGAATATTGATAGGAAGAGCAATGATGGATTTGTGTTTCTGATGCTTAATGGAGTCAGTCAGTTTACTTGGATTGATGCTCTTTGAAAAAGAGAAGTCCATAATTTCCTTTATGGTAGAAGAAGTGATGTTGGATTTAATAGTTTCAATATCATTCTCGGTAAGATTCCTAATTGTTTGCAATATATCGTCTCCATCGTGGATTTCTAGCCAAGCGGCATCTGCAAAAACAGCACTCATAGAGCTCTCAAGTAAGATCTCATATGTTTGATCTTTGGTTTGCCCTTGAGGTATGGACTGACTCAGTTTTTGAAAGTCAATCGCTTCTTTCAGCTTCTGTTCAAAAACGGAGGAAGTTGGTAGATTAAATAGGGTAACTAAAACAGAAATAGATGCATATAGAAATAGAAACCCAAACAAACCAATTACAAAAGTCCTTTCCAGAAGATTGATTACAAGCACTTCTGATGCGGCGAAGTTGAATAGGTTTTGTAGGAAATGATAGAGATAGATGGCTGATAGCAGTATAAAAAGAATCCCTTTCCATTTTTGCTTAAAATTGAGATAAGCCACCCACTTTAAGTTGAAAGAAAGGACTAAAGCAAAGACTCCAAGAAGAACTGAGGCGAAAATGAAATTTCTACCTTGCACTTCATTCCCAAAAAAATCAAACAAAAGACTTAGCACAAGTGCGATTTCAAATGCACCCCATAGTTTTAAAAGACGTTTAGATTTTTGATAGAGGATAAGTCGCTTCCAAACCACCAAAGTTGAGATGGTAAAAATCATGACTAAACCTATAAGGATATTGTAGAAAAAATTAACCGTGAGCGGGCTTTCTACAACACTACTTGTTGCGAATACTTCAAAAAATAGCTGGATGGCTAAAGAGAGTAGTGTTGTAACAAGTCCTGTAATGAAGACTTTCCAAAGCAAGTCAGTGAAGTTGAGTGAATCTGCTTTGGAAATGACATAGCGATAATGAGCGAAAGTGAAAAGGACAAAAGCCGTAAAAAAGATTTGAGGGAGTAGATTAGAAAGATCCACCTTCATTTCATAGCTCTGCACGAAAAGCAAGTAAATATTTGCTCCCGAAAACAATAGCCAAAAAAACAAGGCCCCAAGAAAGGTCAGTCTTATTTTGAGCTTGGTGGACATAAGCTGCAAAAATATAATGATAACCTCAGATAATCAGCTCATTACCAACACTAATGGTTAAAGAATGTTAACCGATCAATGAAACAATTTTCTCTAGATATTTTGCATCTATTTCATCAAAATCATTGAGTGAATCGCTATCAACATCAAGTACGGCAATGATCTCTTCATTGGAGAACACTGGCAGTACAATCTCTGATTTAGATGCAGAAGCACAAGCAATATGCCCTGGAAATTCATCTACATTGGGCACCAGAAGTGTTTTTTCTTGTTCCCAAGATGATCCACAAACTCCTTTTCCTTTTTTAATTCTAGTGCAGGCAATTGGGCCTTGAAACGGTCCTAATACTAATTGATCGGGTGAGTCTACTAGGTAGAACCCCACCCAAAAGAATCCTAATCCTTCTTTTAATGCAGCAGCAACATTGGCCATGTTGGCAATAATGTTTTTCTCACCGAAAAGCAGCCCCTCTATTTGAGGAAGTAACGATTCATACTTCTCTGCTTTAGAAGCATTATCAATGATGTTTAAGTCTTCAGCCATTTGTGTTTTTATATGTCTTCATTAGATCGTCAAAAATACTTTCAGTTTTTATTAATTCTCCCTTTGGTAGTGGAGCTGAAATACCTTTTCCAAATTGTTTTGAAGCTGTAAATACTCTTGCTTCATCCCAACAGTTTTGATCCATGAAAGAGTTCAGTGTTTGTGATCCGCCTTCTACAATAACAGATTGGATGTTTTGCTCTGCTAATTTTTGTAGGACATTAAGTGGATTGTTTAAATCGACTTTTATCCATTTTATGTTTGACTCCTCTTCATCCTTAATGGAATTAAGAACAAGTGTTGGAGCTTCACTATTGAATAGATTATAGGTTTTGGGTACTTCTAGATTGGTATCCAATAAAACTCTAACAGGATTTTTTCCTTTCCAATCTCTAGCAGTGAGGGATGGGTTGTCATGAAGTGCCGTATTTTTTCCTACTAGAATAGCGTCTTCTTCGGTTCGCCATTTGTGAACCAATTGACGAGAATATTTATTGGTAATCCATTTTGAATCAAAATTCTCTTTCGCTACATATCCATCGTCAGTTTGTGCCCATTTCAAAATGACATAGGGACGTTGCTTTTTTATGGAAGTGAAGAAGCGTTTATTGAGTTCAGTAGCGTCTCTTTCTAACACCCCCACTTCTACATCAGCTCCAGAGTCAATAAGTTTTTGAATGCCTTTTCCTGCAACCTTTTCAAATGGATCTAAGCAGGCGACAACCACATGTTTGATTCCTTTATCAATGATTAAGTCAGCGCACGGTGGGGTTTTACCAAAATGGGCACAAGGCTCTAGTGTGACATATATGGTCGAGTCTGCGAGCAGTGACTGATCCACCACTGATGTAATGGCATTGACTTCAGCATGGTGTTCACCATGTTTTTGGTGATAACCTTCTCCAATGATGTTGCCATCATTTACAATGACACAGCCTACCATCGGGTTGGGAGATACCATGCCTCTTCCTAGCTCGGCTAGTTCTAAAGCCCTCTTCATAAAAGTATCGTGTGACATGATGTCGCTAATTTCGCATTATCCCGAATAATTCGGGTGGTAATTGAGAAAATATAATGCCTCGATGGTAAAGGACTAATCTTTGAACCTAATGAAAAAAATTTGGAATGAAACAGCTGATAGCTTGATGAAAGTCTATGATAGGCGAGAAGCTGAAAATATTTCTTATCTACTCCTTGAGGACGTCTTTCAAATTTCTAAATCTGATGTTTTATTGGACAATAGAAAACTGATTGATGCAGATCAATTACGAAAGTGTATTGAACGACTTTTGAATAAGGAGCCCCTTCAGTATGTTACCGGCTTCACTTATTTTTTTGGCAGAAAGTTTAAAGTTCAAAAGGGATCACTCATTCCTAGACCAGAGACGGAGGAGTTGGTTCAATTGATAATTGAAAATAATAATATTGAAAGGCCGAAGATATTGGATGTGGGCGTTGGATCAGGTTGTATTTGTATCTCACTTGCTTTGGAACTAAAGGGTGAGGTATATGGAACTGATATTTCAGATATTGCTTTGGAAATAGCTATGAAAAATGCAGCGGATCTTGGAACTGAAGTTTCCTTTAGAAATCATGATATTTTGTTTTCAGATCTTGGTGTTGACGAACTAGATATCTTGGTAAGTAATCCTCCGTACATACCTAATCAGGAAAAAGAGATGATGAATGCCAATGTGCTCAACTTTGAGCCTGAGAATGCCTTATTTGTCCCAGATAATGATCCAATTATATTCTATAAAAGGATAGGCGACTTAGGGTTGAAGTCGCTTAAAAAAGATGGAAAATTGTATTTCGAAATTCATGAAAATTTTGGAGAGGAGGTCAGAAAATATCTAGAGTCAGTTGGTTACTCCAATGTCTGCATTCATCAAGACATGCAAGGCAAGGATCGAATGATGAGTGCTGTCAGAGATTAAAAATTATTTCAACAGTTACTTTATCTTCTACTTTTATCCCATCCTTTTCAGCAGCTTCCCATTCAGGGCCTTCTTGTATTAGCCTAATTGCTTCTTCGTCACAACCATAGCCGATACTTTGTTTGATATCTATGTTTTCGATTATTCCCTTTGATGAGATGGTGAGTTCAAGTTCTACTGACCCCTCAATATTATTTGTTTTTGCATCATTCGGATATTGAAGGTTTTCCTCTAAGTATTTTTTGAATTTTCTCTCATTGATGATTGGTTTTGCTTTAATCATGTCTTCATTTTTTTGAGAGGCAAATCCTAGAGCAACCTGATCATTGTCTAGTGCTTCAGCAGTCACTACTACTTCTTCAAGATCACTTGAAGACATTTCCTCAGATGTGGCACTTACACTACGAGCTTGAGAACTCATTTTTCTTTTGGCTAATGCTGGAAAAGTTTTATCGAGATCGCCTTTTTCTAATTGGTTTGTAGCTAGTGATTGAGTCAGCGTATTGGAATCCATATTTTCTACTTTGATTTCATTTTTGTCTATAACCAATGAAGTTGATTCTGTTAATTGAATATTTTTTGTCTCTTGAACTAAAATTTCTGTTGTGACTATTTCCTCCTCTGTAATTTCTTCCGTTGAGATTTCAGCTTCTGCCAGTGTCATGATGGGTTCTACTTCTGCTTGCTTTACATCTTCTCTTTCTTCATCGTCCAACTCCAATTTATCCACAACCTTAACCCCATCCTTTTTGAATGTTTTGATAGCCGATTCTTCCAGTACTTCAGCTTCCGCAATGAACTCTGACTCTTCTACGTCTATTAACTGGGACTCAACGGAATCTATTTCATTGACAGGACTACCTGCCTCTTGAATTGCTAGCTCAGAAGCACTTTCCGTCTGATTAACAGTAAACCAAAGTGCGAATGAACTGGCGATTAGTAGGGCTACTACAGCAGCAATACGTATCCAATTAATCCCCCCCTTGGACTTCCCTGCAACTTGATTTTGCAATTGATTGATATCAGCAAAAGCTTGCTTAGCATTTTGGCCTTCTAGTCCTTCCAAGGCTTCTTGAGCAAATGGATCATTCAAAGTCGATCGCTCAAATTCATGTGCTTCTTCGGAAGACATTTTCCTTTTTAGGTACTTTTCGAATTGTTCACTATGGTTTTTATCGATGGACATTTTTGCCTTCAAGGCAGATTTTTAGATTTCTTTTTCCGTTTTGAATATGACTTTTTACTTTTTTTAATTCAATTCCAGTGATCTCATTTACTTCTTGATAGCTTTTCTTTTCCATGAAGAAATGCTTTACACAATCTCTTTGATCTGTTTTTAACTCTTCAACACATTCCTCAAGCGCCGTTAAATCATCTTCAAGTTGATCTTCACCTTCAATAAGATGCACCGCCTCAGTTGTTTCCATAAAGATATCGGAAGATATTTCGGGATTGTTTTTACGCAATTGCATCAAGCAATAATTCTTGGACACCATATAGAGCCAGCTTTTGAAATGCTGTACTTCCGTTGATCGTAGTTTGACGCTGATATGTTCATAAATGCTCATAACAGCATCTTTGCTGTCATCTGAATTTTTCAG
>JBGCFL010000106.1:0-21501 GCA_045106975.1 Ekhidna sp.
TTTATGGATTTTGTGAAAAGTATGTTTAAGCCACAACCAAAAATAAAGGTGACGCATCGAGGAGAAAAAACCAAGAGAGCGAAGAAGTCGTCTTCACCGAAACCAAGTGCTGCTACTGAAACCCACACTCCTCAATCTGAGATAGATGAGATCCTAGATAAAATTTCTGAAAAAGGATATGAAAGCCTAAGTAAAGAAGAAAAGCAGAAGCTTTTCAATGCGAGTAAGAAGTAGATTGCAAAAAGCAAAAAGCCACTTCTATTTACTCTTATTAGCTAACTGCCCACAAGCCGCATCAATATCTTTTCCTCTACTTCTACGCACACTGGTATGAACACCACCTTTGATCAGATGATCCGCAAAGCGATCTATCGTCTCAGGATCAGCTTTGGAAAAAGAAGCTTCAGAAATAGGATTGTACTCGATGATGTTGATGCGAACACCTGGTACTTTTCTAGCATACTTTAATAACTTCTCAGCATCTTCAATGGAGTCATTGAAATCGTAGAAAAGGATATATTCGAAAGTGATTCTATTCCCAGTTTTCTCATAGAAGTATTGCAATGATTTCAGCAATACTCCTAAAGTATTGGTCTCATTAATGGGCATGATGGTATCTCTCTTCTTATCATCAGCTGCATGAAGAGATAAAGCCAAATTAAATTTCACTTCATCATCAGCCAGCTTGTCAATCATCTTGGCAATGCCCGCCGTAGAGACAGTGATCCGCTTCGGAGACATGTTCAATCCATCTTCAGAGCATATCCGATCTATCCCCTCCATTACGCCTTTGTAGTTTAGCAACGGCTCACCCATTCCCATAAAAACAATATTAGATAGGGGAAGATTATAGTTTTTCTCTGCTTGATTTTTTAACTCAACTACTTGGTCATAGATCTCACCTGCATCGAGGTTTCGCTCTCTTTTCATAAATCCTGTAGCGCAAAATTTACAAGCCAGTGAACAACCAACTTGGGAAGAAACGCAAGCAGTCATTCGTTCATCAGCGGGAATCAAAACTCCCTCAATCAAATGCTTGTCATGGAGACGGTAGGCAGACTTAATGGTGCCATCATTAGAGAGTTGAGAATTATCTGTGACAATACTATTGATGACAAATTCTTCTTTTAACTTATCTCTTAGCGACTTAGAAAGGTTTGACATTTCATCAATGGATTTGGCAGACTTTATCCATAGCCATTCCCAAACCTGCTTCGCTCGGAATTTCTTTTCGCCATTTCCTTCAAACCATGCGATTAAACTCTCTAATGATTCCTTTCGGATGTCCTTCATAATGCAAAGGTAGGCAGATGAACCAAGTTCTTTCACTATTTTCGTTGCATGATCATCATTGACAAAATAATAAAGCAGATAGGTCAGGCCATTTCATGGCTTACAGTGTTGCTTGTATTAGTTATTGTGATCGATGTATTCCTTCGCTATGTATTCAATTCCACTTCGGCAGCTTCATTTGAGTTGGAGTGGCATTTGTTCGCAGCTATTTTCTTGCTAGGGGCAGCTTATACACTTCAAAATGACAAACATGTAAGGGTAGATGTGTTCTATCATCGGTTTTCTGAAAAAGGAAAAGCAAGAGTCAATTTGATTGGCACTTTATTCTTACTACTGCCACTTTGTATTGTTGCCTTTTGGGAGTCATTATCATTTGTGAGTAGTTCTTTTGCCGTTTCAGAAACCAGCCCTGATCCAGGAGGATTACCTGCCAGATATATTATTAAGTCAGCCATTCCAATTGGATTTTTCCTTCTTGGTTTGCAGGGCATCAATGTTGTTTTAAATTCAATCTCAATAATCAGAAATGAAAGAAGATAAGAGTAAATCTCAGGATCAAATTGAAGAGACTCCAGAATGGCTCAAGGCTATTCAACTTAACAGTTGGGAGGCAGAGTTACTTGTCTCAGCTTTGGTATTGTATGCGTTGTTTCAGTTACCTGATTTAATCAATGCATTCTCATTAAGAACATTTTCCAATGGCAGTCTTTTTCATCAATTTTTTAATATTCTAATTACTGCGATTAACCTACTCAAATTTGGTTATGCACTTCATATTTTAGTGAGAGGACTTTGGGTGGCATCTGTTGGTCTTAGCTATGTATTCCCAGGAGGTATCGATAAAAAGAGATTGAAATTTAAAGGGAGGTTTGATAAAGAGTTAGATTCATCAAAATCGGTAGATAATGTTTTAAAACTAGAAGAATTATCATCTCTTATTTATGGTGTTAGTTTCCTTTTGTTTGGGACGATGCTTGGAATGGGCATGTTGTTTTTTGTATTTGTAACAGTTACAGAATTGTTTGTGCCTTATATGCAAGATCATTTCCTTGCATTTATACTGTTCATCTTTTTTTACTTGATTCTTCTCATTCTATTATTAATTGACTTTCTGTCAAATGGACTTTTTAGAAAAATAGAATGGATGGCAGTATGGTTCTATCCAGTTGCAGTGGTGTTCAGGTTCATTACTTTTTCATTCTTGTACAGGAGGTCACTTTTACTGCTCATATCTAACTTCAAAGGGTGGAGGTCTACCATTATCCCATTTGTAATATGTGCGATCTGTTCATCAGTTTACTTTATTGGGAGAGAAATGAGAAACAATAGTCTGGATGATTTCTTAAGCATGCAGCAGCAATCAACAGCACTATCGAGCAATTACGAAAATTTGAGAAAAGAGGGAGATAGAGTATTTGCTACTATACAGTCAGACATTGTTCATGATGATGTGTTAAGAATTTTTCTTGATGATATTTCTGCTTTTGATTTATCGTATCGCTCTGATAGTGCCAAGACATCCACACGATGGGGATCTCTAAATACGGATTCTGTTTCCTATTTCTTGAACAGATGGCTGGTTGTAAAAATAGATTCTATGCTTTTTGATGATGTCAAATGGTTCCCAACACAGCATCAAACTACCTCTGAGTTTGGATTCTTTGCTATTTTAGATATTAATGAAATACCACGTGGCAACCATAACTTATCTATAGAGTTGGATGATACTGAAATTGAATACCCGGCAAAAAGAAACATAAAAGGGAAGTATCATAGAAAATATCTTTCAAACATTCATTTCTTCTACGACAAGCAGTGATCGAATACCTTCCTCTCATACTATTTGGAGTCATTTTTTTACTCATTCTTTTTGGGTATCCAGTAGCATTTACTTTGGGTGGTATTTCTGTTTTGGTAGGTCTCTTTGTCTTTGATTCAGACTTTTTTTATTTACTCTCTTTAAGGATTTATGGAACCATGCAAAACTTCGTTTTGCTGGCTGTTCCACTCTTTATTTTCATGGGTATGATCTTAGAAAAGTCTGGCATTGCAGAGCGTCTACTTCATACCATGAGTATGTTGTTTGGCAATATAAGAGGAGGATTAGCAATTGCGGTAGTAATAGTAGGCGCAATGCTTGCCGCATCTACAGGAATAGTAGGTGCTACAGTTGTCACGATGGGGCTCATCAGTTTGCCTACTATGCTAAAAAGTGGATATGGTCCCCGGATTAGCACTGGAGTGATCGCTTCATCTGGAACTCTTGGTCAGATCATTCCACCATCTGTTGTGTTGGTTTTGTTGGGCAGTGTGCTCAATGTCTCAGTAGGAGATTTGTTTTTAGCAGCTATTGTACCAGGAATCGGTTTAGTCCTAATGTATTTGCTATACATCATTGTTTATGGTCAACTATATCCGCATAGAGTTCCTAAGATTGAAAAAGAGAAGATTGCTGCTTTTCGAAAAGAAGGATTTACTGGAGAAGTGGTAAAGTCATTCTTGTTTCCTTTCGTTCTTATTCTCATTGTTTTGGGATCCATTTTCGCAGGGATTGCATCATCCACAGAAGCAGCAGGTGTAGGGGCATTCGGAGCTATTTTATTAGCTATTCTTAGCAAGAAATTCAATGTATCTATGCTTAAAGGAGTGATGCGAGAAACAACCATGCTCACTTCTATGGTTTTTATGATTCTAGTGGGAGCTACAGCATTTTCACTCGTTTTCAGAGGATTAGAAGGAGATAAGCTACTGCTAGACCTGATTCAAAATGCCAATCTAGCGCCCACTCATTTCCTTATTTTGGTGATGATTATCGTTTTCATTTCAGGATTTTTCATTGACTTCATTGAAATAGTTTTTATCATCGTTCCTGTGGTGGCACCTATATTCGTAGCGATGGAAGTAGACCTTATTTGGATAGGAATCTTACTAGCGGTGAACTTACAAACTTCGTTTCTTACCCCGCCATTTGGATTTGCACTATTCTATTTGAAGGGCGTAGCTCCCCCAGAGGTAAAGACCAAACACATCTATCAAGGCATCATTCCTTTTGTCATTATTCAAATACTTTTTTTGACTTTATTGATAGTCTTCCCTGAGTTAGTTAGCTTGGTAGGATGAAGTCCGCCACCTCATTATTACTTCTTGCAATATCAGTTTTCATCTTTGCTCAAAAATCTCCTTTAGATAGTTTAAATCGGGAATTGGAAAGTGCAACTAGTGACCTTCAAAAACTGAATTTAATTACGCTTTTGGCTAAAGAATATGCGGAGACGCATTCCGATTCAGCTCTTACAATAGCAAAAAACGCACTCCAACTTGCTAATCAAAATCAACTTCATAGTGAGATTGGACAAGTTTACATCGCGACTTCCACAGCATGGAGTTTTCTGGGAAAATATGATTCAGCCATGAAGTATTCTTTTCTAGCGTTGAGAGAGGCGGAAAAGTATCAGGACACTTTGACAATGATAGATGCATATAACAACATTGGGATTGATAATATGTATCAGGAATTTGATCAGAAGGCAATTGAATATTTTATCAAAGTAGAACAATTGAGCAAACTCTATGGAGATTCTATTAGATACGGACATGTGCTTAATAACCTTGGAATGATGAGTGGGTTTCAAGAGCAATACGAGAAAGAATTGGAATATTATGAACGTGCTGCTGCTATTTTCTTAGCAATCGACGTGGCAGATGGGTATGCAAATGCTTTACTTAATAAGGGAACTGTTTTTACAACTTTAGAGGAGTATGATAAGGCAGAAGACCATTACGAGGAATCTTTAGAAATATTTGAGCGACTTAATCACAGCTCGGGAATTCAAAATACAATTCAAAGCTGGGCTGAAAACGCCCTTGAAAGCGGACAAATAAAAAAGGCAGAAATGCTGGCTAAAAAAGCATTAGAAATTGCGAAAGAATCGTCATTAAGTCAAGACATAATTTATACGTGTGATTTATTGGAGAAGATTGCTCTTGCAAATCAAGATTATGAAATGGCTTATCGGTATGAAATAGAAGAGTCAAGTGTTCGTGAGGAATTATTCTCGCAAGAAAAAGCGAGGCAGATACGCGAGCTTGAAACGAAATATGAAACTGAGAAAAACAAAGCTGAAATAATTAGACTTTCCTTAGAAAATGAATTCAAAGATCAAAGAATGATGGTTGTTGGAATTGCTGGAGGGCTTTTTGTTATCTTAATAATCACTTTCTTCACTTTAAGATCAAAAAAATTGAAAGTAGAGGCTGAGGCTCAGGAATTGCAAATTGAAGCTATGAAAAAGCGTTTAATGGAATTGAATGCCACTACAGATTTGGGTTCCAACTTGAATTTTGAAGAATTGAATGGAAAACTTCACACTCCTTTAACCGAACGTGAATTTGAAGCGCTCAAATTAAGTGTAGATGGTAAAACCAATTCAGAAATTGCTGAATCACTGTTCATCTCAAATAGTACAGTGAAGTTTCACTTGAGAAATGCCTTCTCAAAAATGGGCGTGACCAATAGAAAAGAAGCGTTTCAGTATGTGACTAAAACTTCGTAATATCTAAATTTGAGAATAAATAATTGCGAATGAGATTTGCCGCCATAGCTTTTCTATTCATCTGTTTTTCGTTAAATACCATGGCTCAGAGTGATGCAGAAGCATTACTGTTGGAGAGGTATAATGCTGAAAAATTTGATCAAGTACTTCAGCTTGCTGACTCTATACTAAACATAAATCCTGAAGCGAATAGAGCCAGAATCCATCATATAAAAGCAGATGCCTATTATTTCTTAAATGATGTACCATCTTCATTAGAATCCTATCTAAAGGCAATAGAACTGAATGAATCAGATCCCCTTTCCATTTTGCATAAATTGGAATGCTATAGCCATGCAGGTTTTTGCTATAAATATTTAGGCCAATATGTAGAAGCGCTACCATACTATCATACCGCACTGACCATCGCCAACAGCATCTCAGACTCCATTGAGATAGCCAATCAATCTTCCAATTTAGGAACACTTTACAGTCAGATGGGCAACTACAACAAAGCGCTGAACTACTTTAATACTGCCTATCAAATTGATTTTGCATTGAAGGATAAGACTGCATTGGCTTATGACCTTGTCAATTTAGGAGGATTGAAATTAACCACAGGTGAGAATAAAAAAGCTATTGAGTACTTCAAAGAAGGACTTAAAGTAAAGGAAACAATAGCAGGAGATCATACTACTCACATTTTGAGATTGGGAAAATTGAGTCAAGCTTTTTTAGCCGATGGTCAACTAGATAGTGCGCAAGTTTATAATGATCTGTCAATGAAAGGAGCTATTGAAATAGGGGATAGTTTAAGCCTAAATAAACAGTTGATTACCAATGCAGCCATACTAAATAGCAAAGAGAACTATGGAAAGGCACTAAAATCAGCTCAAGAAGCTTCTGCTTATTTTAATGGAGAAGAAAATAGCTACCAAGTGGGTGCTGCTTTGCAACTTGCCATTGCTTACATGGGACAAAGGAATTACAATCTTGCTTATCGTATATTAAGTGACGCACTGGACATTGCTTTGTCAAATAACTTGCTAGAACAAGCTGCCGATATCTATAAAAGAAAAGGCGAGCTAAATGAAGAGCTGAGTCGAACAAAAACGGCTTTGCTCGACTACAAAAATTTTCAAACAATCACTGATAGCATTAAACAAATGGATAAGCAAAATGCTATTTTGATTTTAGATCAGGAATATCAGACCAGTAAAAAACAACAGGAAATAGAACTACTAAAAACACAAGAACAAGTCACTCAATTAGAGCTCTCACAGAAACAAAGAGATAATATTATTCTTTGGGTTCTTCTTGTAGTGATTACTGTCATAGCCTGTTTTGCGTACTATTTCATTAGGAAAAAAAATCAGCTACAGAACAGCCTACTTACTTCACAAATCAATGAGCTCCGATTGCAGATAAAATCCGTAGTAGAGGGATCATCAGAAGGAATGAATCTAGAAATGCAAGCCCTCAATGAATCCATAGAAGAACCGCTCTCCGAACGAGAGTTTGAAATTCTCAATTATGCCATTTCAGACCTTTCCAATGTAGAGATTGCGGACAAAACGTTCGTTTCGGTCAACACTGTCAAGTACCATTTGAAGAATGTATATGCGAAACTCGGAGTAAGTAACAGGAAGGAGGCACTTAAAATTGCTTTTCAATCCATATCTAAGTAACTGTATATCAATTGATTAAAAAAACTACCCCTACGGGTAGGCTACATCCTAACCTAAGGGGTCAGGTAAAATAGCCTTCTTAAATGGCAGGTTTGCTTTGAACAAAAAGCAAAACGCCATGACAAAAATTTTAAAACAACAACTACTGACAATAGTAGCACTGCTATTACTCTTTCAGTTTTCAAACGGACAAACGATTATTTCTGAGTCCACCAATCCTCAAACAAACGGGGTGATTAACACCATGAAAATAGATGAAGCCAATGGGATCATGTATTTGGGTGGAGACTTCACAAGAGCCGGAAATCGAGTAAGATATGGAGGTGCTATTGATAATTTGAACGGAGATTTATCTATTTCTCATCCTCAACCAGATGGCGAAATTAAAGTTGCTATATCAGACGGTTCTGGTGGATTCTTTATCGCGGGTGATTTTAATATGATAGGTGAGACTGCCAGAGATGGATTAGCTCATATCACTTCAGGAGGAGTGGTATCTTCTTGGAATCCAAAACCAAACAATGAAGTATTGGATCTGGTGGTGTCTGGAAGTACCGTTTATGTGGGTGGAGCATTTACTAGTATTGGCGGAGCATCGCGAGCTAGAATCGCGGCACTAGACGCAACCACTGGTTCTGCGACAAGTTGGAATCCAGGATCAAATGGAAATGTTCAGCAATTAGCAGTAGATGGTGGATTTGTCTATGCTTATAGCCCATTTGCCAATTTCATGGGTGGAGAATCCATAGATCGCCTAGCTAAAATTAGCACTTCTACTGGAGCTGCTGTTGCCAGTTGGAATCCAGCACCCGGAAGTATCAATGATATGATTGTAGATGGCTCCAATCTCTACATTGGTGGATTTCTTACTGATGTAGGAGGTGTAACGAGAAACCGCTTAGCGGCAATAGCTATTTCCACTGGAAATCTTACCAGTTGGAATCCAAACGTAAGTGGGACAGTTGTAAATTCCATTGTAATACATGGAGGCAATCTCTATGCGGGAGGAATATTTACAGCTGTGGGGGCACAGACGGTAAAAAATCTTGCAGAAATTGACTTGAGCACAGGTACAGCATCAACTTTCACACTAACAAATGGGAGCAGTGTGACATCATTAGATGTTTCAGGAACCTCATTATATATAGGCAATTTTTCCTTCACAATTGGAGGGGTCACCAGAGACGGTATCGGCGAGGTTGATCTAACTACTGACTTGCTCACATCTTGGAATCCTGGGCTTGACAGAGCACCAAATACCATGGCAATTTCAGGATCAAACATTTACCTAGGAGGGACTTCTACATTTTTGCTTGGAGGAGAAAGACGAAACAATCTTGCGGCCATTGACCTAGATGATGGAAGTGTAACCTCATGGAATCCAGACTCAGATGGAACAGTCAATGACTTAGAATTAACGTCTACAAGTATATACGTGGCTGGAGCATTTGATAATGTAGGAGGAGCAGTAAGAGACAATTTAGCAGAAATCAAAAAAGCAGATGGACTAGCTACCGCGTTTGACCCTGATGTAGCATCAACAGTAGATGACATTTTGTTGGTTGAAGATCTATTATTCGTAGGAGGTTCGTTCACTTCAGTTGGAGGAGGAGCTCGAAATAGACTTGCAATTTATGACATCACTGATGGCTCGCTTAGTTCTTGGAATCCCAATTTAAACAATGCAGTTTATTGTCTGGCTTCAGATGGGAGTTCTCTGTACGTCGGAGGAAATTTTACAACAGCTTCGGGAACTGCCCGAAATAGAATTGCCGCTTACGACATTGATACGGAATCACTTACCTCTTGGAATCCTGGATCTGATAACAGAGTAGAATCATTGGCCACAAGTAGTGACGGAACAGTATATGCTGGCGGTAGATTTACAACTATAGGAGGACTCTCCAGAACAAGATTTGCCTCAATTGATCCATCAACAGGGAATGCCAATACGCTTGATATTGTACTTTCCTGGATACCCTATGCCATCGAAGCTTCTACAAGTGGGGTCGTTTATGTTGGAGGAGGATTTTCAACAGTAAATGGAGTCTCTCAAACAGGAACTTTTGCTTTTAACGAAAGCACAGGAGCACTTACAGACTGGGATGTAGAAACACAAACCAATGTTTTTTCAATAGCTCTTTCAGGTTTTTCAGTGTATTTAGGAGGGTCGTTCACTTCTGTTTTGAGTGAGAGTACAGGAGACTTTGCAGGAGTATCTAGAGTCAATGGAAGTCCACTATCGTTTACACTTTCTAGTAACTCTATCCAAGAAAATGCAGCGGTAGGAACCACAGTCGGAGATGTTATTGTAGAAGATGACGATGGTGATACTCATACTTACTCCTTAGTTACGGGAGATGGAGATGATGATAACACGACTTTCGCAATAGATGGAGTTTCACTTAAAAGTAAATCGGAATTTGATTTTGAAACAAAGAACATCTACAACATTCGAGCAAGAGCGACAGACAATAATGGAAATTTTGTAGAGGAAGCTTTCGTGATTAATGTGTCGGATGTGATTGAAACTGGGACAGACATTATTTCCATCTCCATACCGGAGCAACTGAGCCCTGCTGATATTAACACGTCAAATCATATAGTCAACATTGATATTGGATTTGGAAATGACAGGTCTACCATCACACCTACACTGGAAGTTTCCTCAGGAGCGACAGTAAACCCAGCTAGTGGAGTAACGCAAGACTTCACATTAGCAAAAACTTATACCGTTACTGCAGAAAATGGATTTACTGATCAGGATTGGTTAGTATTTGTAAGAGGATATTATCCCGCGCAAACATTTACCGTTGGACCTACAGGAGACTTTGCAAATATTGATGCCGCTTTTGACAACCTAGTACAAGTCGGAATTAGTGGAGATATTGTACTAGAGTTGGAGGATGGCTTTACCGACCCAGGAGGGTCCCTCACTGGAGGATGGGCTGGACAAACTGATAATACGGTGACCATTCGTCCTGCCGCTGGCGCAACTTCTGTAAGTATTTCTAGCAGTGGTACCTGTACTCTTTGTATCACGGACATTGAAAATGTAATTTTTGATGGTATGGATATACTAGCATTGGAAAATACAAATGCATTTGGTGTACCAGTCAATTTTCAGACAACAATCAATTCAGAGGCGGTAGTATTTAGAAATTTGGCTATCAGTTCTAGATCGGGTGATGCATTCTCCATTAGAGATGTGGACGATCTTTTAATAGAAAATAATTCATACTCATATGGAACAAGTTTTCAAACACAAGATGCTAGAGTTTTCAACATTGAAAATACAGCGAGTGATATCAAGATAATTGGTAATCAAATAACCTTAGATAATCAGTTTGACGGAGCTTTTACACAAATTTTTGTGTTCTCTACAATCGATGACGTTTATGTTTACAACAATGTGGTGCATACTTTTCCAACAAGTGCAAATTCATTTACAGCTTTTCGAGACTATGGTGAATTCGTTCATAATACCATTGTTTTAGATGGATCGGGCACTGTAGGAGCGTCCACTATGATCAGATTATCTCAGAATGGGGTCGGCACACAAGTTTCTAACAACATAGTAGTAGCTGATATAAACAATGATGCAGCAAACATTACTTCTTTTAATGCAGGAGGATCATTGAAACCCTCTTGGAATTTTTCCAATAACAATTTCTATGTTCGAGATGCTGATGCACAGGATTACCCAGACATAAACATTGCAGGATTTTATGGATCATATGATCTAGATGCTATTCTAGCTATTGCGCCAGGTACGAGCTTCACTAAACCTGTTTTCACAGATCAGACGAATGGGGATCTCACGTTGGCAGGTGTTTCACTGTCAGATGGCTCTTTACGTGGGGCTCCAAGTGTAGATGTTTTGACAGATATTGATGGGGTTACGAGAAGTACTTTTGCCTCATCAAAAGGAGCTTACGAAACGTCAAATACCGTAACGGACATTAACAGTTTTACTTTTACTGGAATCGATGGAGAAGCCATTATTGATGAAGATAACCATACTATTGACGCGGTTTATTTGGATGGCACTGACTTCACAGATATTTCTCCCACAATTGGAATTATAGCAGGGGCCACAATAAACCCTACGAGTGGTTCTTCTCAAGACTTTACCTCGTCAGTAGCTTATACAGTAACAGCTGAAGCAGGTAATACGCAAGGTTGGACAATTACGATTGATAATGGAAACTCTGCTCCAACTGATATTTCTCTAGACAATACTTCAATAGATGAAAATGAAGCTGTAGGGACACTTGTAGGGACACTGAGCACCACAGATGTAGATGCAGGCGAAACGTACACTTACACCTTGGTTTCAGGAACTGGCTCTGCCGATAATGCATCCTTTACGATAGATGGAGATGAATTAAAATCAGCTGCGATGTTTGATTTTGAAACAAATGATACTTATTCCATTAGAGTGAATACGAATGATGGAAATGGTGGTGATTTTGCAAAAGAGTTGACAATCTCAATTGATGATGTAATTGAGCCAATTGTTTGGGATGGATCAGCATGGTCGAACATTACTGGCCCAACAACATCTGATGATGTGATAATAAATAACACTTATACATACTTTGGAAATGGATCATTCACATGTAAAGACTTAACCATAAATAGTGGCGGTTTCTTAGTGGTGAATTTAAGAGGGACGCTGGAAGTAAATGGTGACATTGTTAATAATGGCGCCATTAGAGTAACTACAGGCTCATCTTTTATTTCTTATGATGCCAATTCATTCTCAGGTAATGATATTGAGTTTAGAAGAAACACTCGTTATGCAGATGGAAAGTACAGTTTTGTTGGAACACCGGTTGCTCAGAGTTCAACTATCATAGGTAGTGACTTAGGAACAGATGTTTACAAATACAATGAAGTCACTGGTTATGGTGCGAATGGAATAAATCGCTGGGAAGATGCTTCTTCGGATGAGTTAATACCTGGCAAAGGCTTCACTCAAGCAAATCAACAAGAAATCATCTTCATAGGTGTTCCAAATACAGGAACTATTACTCACACAGGAACTTATACAGAAGATACCGATGATGCCAATGAAGGTTGGAATTTGGTGTCCAATCCTTATCCAACGGCCATTAATGTTTCAGACTTCTTGGCAGCAAATATGAATACATCTGGATCTGTCTATATCTGGGATGATAATGGTTCAAACTCACAAAGAGGTTCGAATGCTGATTATATAGTAGCAAATGGAACAATGGCCACTTCTTCTCAAATGGATGTAGATGCAAACCGATATAATAATCATTTAGGATCATCGCAAGGTTTCTTTGTAAAGTTGAACAGTGCTGCAAATACAACTATTACTTTCACTGAGACAATGCGAAGAGAAGATAAAAATGAGGATGATAACTTCTATCGTCAAGCCCCGCTTCCAATCGCAAGAGTCAACCTAACAGATAGCGAAGGCCTGTTCAAGCAAGCAGTTGTAGGATTTGCAGAAGATGCGACTGAAAATAAACTTAACCGAACGTATGATGCACAATCATTCAATGCTTTATCTGATTATGGTTTGTACACCATGAAAGCAGGCAGAAGCCTGACTTTGAATGGAATGACTCAAGATTGGGAAACAATCCAACTTCAATTGAATGTGAAAGAAGCAGGTAAATATCAAATCTCTGTTCAGCTAGAGAGCTATGAAAATGATCTTTACCTGAGAGATAATGTTACGGGTGAAATCACAGATCTGAGGAACAGCAGTTACTCTTTCACATCTCAAGCAGGCATCTACACAGATAGATTTGAGTTGCTCTCAAGTCCATCTGATGTGCTTGGCTTAGAAGCAAGTAAGGTGTTAGTCTACGCGCACAATAGTATCCTTCATATTCAGCAAGAAGCAGGTGAAACGAGAGAATATCAACTCTTCAATATGCATGGACAGAAGCTTCTGACCAAATCTGTTATCTCAAAAGAGGAAGTAAACCTCGGCGCTTATGCAAAGGGTATTTACCTCGTTTTCGACGGAGAGAAAACACATAAAATTATTTTAAAATAAACTTAAGAGGGGACGTCATGTCCAGCGATAGCGTCGGGCATCTCCATGATCGGGAGATTCCCAACGATCGCTAACCTACGGAAAGCAATCTGGGAATGACGAACCAAAAAACATTACAACTATGAGCATTACAAAAATCATATTCACAATAACCTCAATACTTTTCATTTTGCCAGCTATGGCACAAAGTGCACCACCTGCCACCCCAATAGATGGAGGACTTTCCATCTTATTGGCAGCTGGTGGAGCTTACGGACTCAAGAAATTGAAGGACAGTAGAAAGTAAGAGAACGTCATTCCTGTTTTTGAATGAAAGTCATAATACAGGAATCTTTATCAAAGGAGTCTGAATATTTATGAAACCCGCAAGGCGGGGCAATCCATGGCGGAATGCAATGAGGACAGTTCGAAAAAGAGCTGTCCTTTTTTGATTTGGACAAATAGATTCTAACTTAAGTCTTAAAAAAAAGCAATCAAGTGAAAAAACTATCCATTTTACTCATTCCCATTATTCTTTTCTCCTGCCAACCTCAAGCAGAACAAGAACAACAAAAGCCAATTTCGGAAGTCTTTGAAGACTACTATCAAGACCGCTTAAAGCTATTCCCCATGGAAGCCACCTATGCGGGTGACGAACGATATAATGATATTTTTCCCAACAACCTGACAGCCGATTATGAAAATCAGGTTAGAGAGATGTTCACTGGCTATAAAAATGCCCTTTCAGCGTATGATAAAGCCGCTTTGACAGAAGAAGAGCAAATGAGCTACGATGTGTTGATGTGGGAGTGTGACATGGGTTTATCTGAATTGGAATTCAGTACAGAGTTACTCCCTGTTGATCAATTCTGGTCCATTCACTTATCCATCGGTCAGTTTGCAAGTGGCAGCAGTGTGCAGCCTTTCAAAACAGCAGAAGACTATGAGAATTGGCTGAATAGAGTGAATAACTTCATGGCTTGGTGCGATACCGCAATGGTCAATATGAAGAAAGGAATGGAGCAAGGAATTGTGTTACCAAAATCCCTATCTGAGAAAGTGATTCCTCAATTTACTGACTTTGCCAAAGAGCCAGTGGAAGAAAATTTGTTCTATACTCCAGCGAAAAATTTCCCAGAAGAGATGAACCCCGATAGTAAGTCTCGGTTGGAAAAATCTTACCGAAAAATGGTAGAAGAGCAAGTGATTCCAAAGTTTACTGAGTTCACTACTTTCATGAAGGAAGAATACTTACCGGCAGGAAGAGAAACTTCAGGTATTGCAGGAATACCGAATGGTGAGGAGTATTACAACAATAGAATTAAATACTACACTACCACCACCATGACAGCTGATGAAATATTTGAGCTGGGTAAAAGTGAAGTCGCTCGACTATCTTCGGAAATGGAAAAAGTAAAAGAGCAAGTAGGATTCAAAGGGAATTTGAAAGCGTTTTTCGATCATGTAAGAAACAAGAAAGAATTAATGCCTTTCAATGAACCTCAGCAGGTGATTGCTAATTTCAATGCGGTTCACGAAAAAATGAAACCACAGCTTTCTCAGTTGTTCGATTTGACTCCTAAAACACCTTTTACCGTGAAGAGAACGGAAGCATTCCGTGAGAAATCAGCAAGTGCGGAGTACAATCCAGGATCATTGGACGGAACAAGGCCAGGGGTCTTTTATGTGCCTATTCCTGATGTTAATTCTTACAATTTCTATTCTGACGAAGACCTCTTTTTGCATGAAGCAATTCCTGGTCATCACTACCAAATTTCTTTGCAGCAAGAGAATATCAATCTTCCTTCCTTCAGAAAACCACTTTGGTACAGCGCATATGGAGAAGGCTGGGCACTTTACTCTGAATCGCTAGGAACAGAGCTTGGCTTATACAAAGACCCTTATCAATATTTTGGAATGTTAGGAGCAGAAATGCACAGAGCTATCCGTTTAGTGGTAGATGCAGGAATGCATTCCAAAGGTTGGACAAGGGAAGAAGCCATTCAATATTCATTGGATAATGAAGCAGAATCTGAAGCCAGTATCATTTCAGAGATTGAGAGATACATGGCAGGTCCAGGGCAAGCTTTGTCTTACAAAATTGGTCAATTGAAAATCAGACAGTTGAGAGCAAAAGCGGAAGAAGCAATGGGTGATCAATTTGACATCAAAGTATTCCACAACAAGGTATTAGAATCAGGCTGCATTCCTTTACAGCTATTGGAGAACAAAATTGATAAGTGGATTGCGGAAGCAAAACCCTAATTAACAAATAGATATCCGAATGAAGGCAGTTTGAAAGAACTGCCTTTTTTTATACAATTCTTGTTTCTATTTGGAGAAGTCCCACCTTATAAGTGCGGAGAGGGGTGTTTATACTGTCTACCAAATTCTTTCCCAATCGCACCGAATTCTTATTCCATTTTAGTGCCATCCAGTAATTGGTTAGCTTTCGGAAGAATTTGGTTAATATGAAAATTGTAGCGTTCCGACTTGCCCTTTTGCTATTCGGCCTTCTATCCCATTTTTCTACTCCTGCTCAATCAGAATATTCTGCAAAGGAGCTGAATGACCTAGCATGGGAAATTAAAGCTGATCAAATTGATTCGGCCAGAACATTGGCCATACAAGCACTTAAAATTGGCCAAGAAAACAGAGACCTAGCGCAAGAAGGACGTTCAGAAAAAATTCTTGGAATACTCCATTGGTTTCAGCAAGATCTGGACGAAGCGTTGATGAGATATGAAAACGCTTTTGAAATTTTTCAGGAGAGTAACAATCTTCGTGAGATGAGCAATATCTACAATAACGTAGGAATTGTGTTGAGTAGACAGAATAGAAAGGATACTGCATTGGTCGTTTATCAAAAGGCCTTATCACTAAGTTTTGCACAAAAAGATTCGGCGGCTATAGGTCGGAATTATCTGAATATTGCCGTCTTATATTCTGACTTAGAAGAGTCTGAAAACGCAGTTAGGTATTTGAAACTTGCGGCTAAATTCAATCCTAAAAATATAGGAAATATTTATAGTAACATTGCTGGTGTGCATGCCGATTTGGAAGATAGCGACTCGGCTATTTTCTATTACAAACTGGCACTAAGTCATGCCAATACTGACAGGCATAGAGCAAGAATTACACTTAATATGGGACCACATTTTTTGAAAAAAGGATTCAGTGATTCGGCAAGAATTTACCTAAATAGAGGTATCGAATTACTGCCAGATAAGTCAGGGAATGATTATGCAAAGGCAATCATGGATCAAGCAGGTCTGCTTACTTACGAAGGAAAATATGAGGAGAGCTTACCTAAGCTAATGGAAGCATTGAATGTCGCTGAAGAAATTTCATACACACTCATCATTCCCGAATTACAATTTGAAATAGCCAAAGCACACGCTTCGCTCAAACAATGGGAAAGAGCATACGATTGGCGTAGAGCGTATGAACAAATGAGTGATAGCTTGAAAAACATAGAAAGTAAGAAGCACTTAACCACGCTACAGGAACAGTTTGAATACGAAAAAAATCAAAGAAGAATTGGCCAATTAACTCAGGCAAATCTGGAAAAGGAGGTTGCCCTAGCCGATGAACGAAATACGAGAAACATTATCCTTTTCTTCAGCGTAGCACTTCTCTTCATTATTGGTGCTATCTGGATCTTGAATCGAAAAAATGAAGAACGGAAAAGATACCTACTTGAGGTGAAGAAAATGGAAATAGAACAGCGAATGCTTCGCTCTCAGATGAATCCTCATTTCATTTTCAATGCGCTCAATTCCATTCAGAGTTTTATTACAACAAACAATACGTACGAAGCAGAAGTCTTCATGTCTAAGTTCTCCATGTTAGTAAGAAAAATATTGGAAAACAGTACTCATAAGAGGATCTCACTAGAGGAAGAAGTAGAAACCCTTCAGCTTTATTTGGAGCTGGAAAAATCCAGATTTGAAGAGCGTTTTGATTTTGAAATAGTAGAAGATGCAGACTCAACCATTCCTATTCCACCCATGCTACTTCAGCCCTTCATTGAAAATGCCATTATCCATGGAATGAAAGACAAGACTGAAAAAGGACATATTTATGTTCGATTTATAGAAGAAGAAAATCAATTGATATGTGAAGTCGAAGATGATGGAGTTGGACGTTCTGATAAAGCGTCAGAAGCAACTCATAAATCCTTAGCTACATCACTTACCAATGATCGAATCAGCTTCTTTAATCAAGCATCCAACGAAGGAGAGTTTAATCTGAAGATTGTTGACCTTCAAAGCGAAGAAGGCGCCCCTCGAGGCACAAAAGTGATCATAACCATTCCACTTACTGTATGATAGCAAAGCGTGCCATATTGGTGGACGATGAGTCCAAAAGCAGAACTGCATTACGATCCTTCCTCACAAAGTATTGCCCAAGAGTAGAAATTGTAGGCGAGGCTGATGGAGTGAAAAAGGGACTTGAAAAAATTGCTGAATTAAATCCAGATGTGGTCTTTCTCGACATTGAAATGAACGATGGAACTGGCTTTGATTTAATAGAGCAGCTTCCCAAAATGAACTTTGAGATCATCTTTGTGACCGCTTTCAATCAATATGCTATCAAAGCATTTCGATATAGCGCAATTGATTATTTACTTAAGCCTGTAAATCCTGAAGAGCTAGTTCAAGCAGTGGCTAAACTGTCAGACGAAGGTAGAATTAGTCAGATAGAACAAAAGCTAGAGGCGCTCATGTCCAATAAGTCTTCACTTCAAAAGATAGCCATACCATCTATGGATGGCATAAGGCTAGAGGAGGTTGAAAACATAAGCTATTGTGAATCAGATAATTACTACACGATCATACATCTGGTTTCAGGAGAAAAAATAGTAGTAAGTAAAACACTTAAAGAATATGACAAGATGCTGTCAGAAGACGGCTTTTTGCGCATTCATCAAAAGTACTTGGTGAAAGTGTCAGAGATAAAAACTTACTCTAAATCAGACGGTGGTTTCGTAACGCTCAATAATGGCGCTCATCTTACGGTCTCTCGCAGAAAGAAAGAAGACTTAGTGAAGGTGTTGACCAAGTAGGGTTTATACACTTCAACTCTATCCATACAGTCACTACCCTCGGGAGTCTATGCTCATTGTAGTTAAACATAAAATGCTTCTGGATTAGATCCTGAATTGTAAGCCATTAACAATAGTCTTTCATTGATGATAGACTCTGCACGAGACTACAAACCGTAGAAGAGAAATGCTCTCTACCTTCCCAACTCGACTATGAAAGTCACTCCCTTTTGGAGTCCATGCTTTAGTGCTAAAAAAGCTACAATTCATTGGCATGATCTTAGGACATAGTCCATTTCTTACCATCACAAAATTCTACTCATAGATCATGGACTCCCTGCGGGAGAGACTGCAGTAATGTAAAAAGAGACCCTTATAAATCCCAACTCAACTCTGAAAGTCACTCCCTTTGGGAGTCCATGTTCTTATCATATTACCTAGACGTCCTCTTAGGATCAGGCGGCCAATCCATAATGCTCACATTTAGAAAATGCCATTTGGGATTCTCGAAAGCAATCAACTCTTCCTTTTGCTTTCTACTCATGCGCTTGATTTCCTTTTCTCTTTCAATGGCCTGCATTGGCGTGTTAAATCTTTCAAAACGCAAAAGGAAATAGCAGTAATTCTTACCAGCAAAAGATTTCTTGGTACCTCTATTAAGAAAGTGCTCTACAATTCGCTGCTCCAGGTCATTTGTCATTCCTGTGTAGAGTACAGTTCTTCGAGGATTAGTTGTGATATAGGTAAAGTAATTGCTCATTTGATTGTATTAAGCTGATTATTCGATTTAAAAATACCAAAAAACGCTATTGTAAAACGACCTACTTCTCCACCAAGCAAGTCACTCCCTTTGGGAGTCTATCTTCACGCTAGTTATCATTAAATGCTTCTAGATCAGACCCTTGATATTGTATAACTATTGTCCCTAGTCTTTCTTGTAACATATACTCCCTACGGGAGAGACTACAAACCGTAGAAGAAAAATGCTCTCTATCTTCCCCAACTCAACTCTGAAAGTCACTCCCTTTGGGAGTCCATGGTTTAGTGCTAGAAAAACTACAATTCATTAGCATATCCTTAGAACAAAGGCCATTTCTTACCACCACAAAACTCTAATCATTGAAGATGGACTCCCTACGGGAGAGACTGCAGTAAAGTAGAAGTAATGCTACTGCTTCATTCTCAACTCTGCGCAGCAAGTCACTTCCTGCAGGTGCTACTTAAATACGAATAAGAAATATTCTATTCCATCCCCAACTCCATTTATCAAATCACTCCCTTTGGGAGTCCATGGTTTAGTGCTCGAAAAGCTACAATTTAGTAGGATATCCTTAGAAAACAGGCCATTTCTTACCATCACAAAACTCTACTCATAGAAAGCCACACCCGTCGAGAGTCCATCCTCAAAACCTCCATTTCCCAAATCCTGATTCATTCCTACCGAATTCTGATTCATCCCCAAACCTCTCATGGCTCCCGCATACTTTAGAGTTTAAAGTCAACTGCCCTCGGGCGTTTTTTGAATTAAACAAAAAGTATGCTACAGCTACCAAGACAGATCGGTCACATTAAAATCAGTATTCCTTTGAAAATAATGTTGCTAATGCTCACCTTCTACTTTTTTATGGGAGTAGCAGCATTTGCCAATTCCAATGAAGAAGCACCAACAGATATTACTTTATCTAGCACAGAAATAGGAGAGAACCTTCCTTTTAATACTTTAGTTGGCAATATTTCTACTACCAATAATGACCCGCTTAGCAGTCATACATATTCACTTGTGTCAGGTGTAGGTGATGATGACAATGATCAGTTTACGGCGAGCAATGACGGTCATCTAAGGAATAAATTCACTTTTGATTTTGAGACAAAAGACACCTACTCTATTCGTTTACAGACAGATGATGGAGAAGGCGGAACATTTCAAAAGGCGTTTACTATTTCAGTGTTAGATGCCATCGAAAACCCTACCAATATCTTAATAGATGATCCTACTATTCCAGAGAACCAACCCGTTGGGACAGTGGTCGGTTTACTTTCCGCAGTAGATGATGATGCAGGCGAAACGTATACTTTCGCTCTTACGCAAACGGCTAATTATCCAAGCAATCAAAATTTCACTATATCAGGTAATGAGCTAAAGTCGAACACCATATTCGATCATGAAGACGATAACTTTTTTGTTATTCGCGTGCAAGTGACCGACAGCCGTGGAGGCATATATAACCGTTCGATGAATATTCTTGTCAATGATGTAGTAGTAGAAAATCAATTTCCAACAAACATTAGTCTCTCACCTCGAACAATCAATGAAGAGAATGCTATTGGAGATGTAATAGGGTCACTATCCACAACGGATGCCGACGCTGGAGATGTTCATAGCTACACATTGGAAGCTGGCGAAGCTGATAATGATCAATTCACATTGAATGGAGATCAAATTGAAGCTGGTATTGAGTTCGATTTTGAAACCAAAAGTAGCTATGTCATTCAAGTGAAAACAGATGATGGAAACGGAGGACTGTATGTTAAAAATTTCACAATATTCATTGGAAATGTTGCAGAAACAGGGCCTCCATCCGGCACTATACTGAGCTCTTTTTCTATAGCAGAAAACAATAGTCTATTTGATGCTGTGGGAGACTTTGTCACCACAGATCCGGATGCAGGAGATAGTTTTTCATACTCACTGGTTGCCGGAGGAGGCGATAGTGGAAACTCAAGTTTCAGGATTGTGGGAGATGAGCTACAAGCAAACACGACTTTTGACTATGAAAACCAAATTTCATATAGTATTCGAGTCAGAACTACAGATAGCCAAGCTAATAGCATAGATGAAAACTATACTATTACTATTGAAGATTTAGATGACTTAGCCACGTTAGATTTTGAACTCTCTAACAATACGATCAATGAAAATGC
>JBGCFL010000107.1:0-3431 GCA_045106975.1 Ekhidna sp.
TGGTGAAGTTTTCGCCAATGTCGAACTTGATTATCCTGAAGGAAAAGAGGGTTTACGCCAAGTAGTAGGACAAAACTTCATGGGAAGAATCAATGATGGAGGGGAAGAATCACAATTTGAAACCATCAGTGGAAACATCTATCTAAGGAAAGAGTAAAAAATCAATCCTGTCAGATCTTGAATCTGACAGGATAATTACTTCTAAGTAGATAAGTTTGCTAAATTCATAATGACAAGCTAGCTTTACGTAAAAACAAGCAAACTTTACAATTATGAAAATTTTTTATTCCCTAGAGGATTCAGAATCTATGGTATTCTCTTAACTATAATTGGAGCCGTAATTGGTGTATGTGATCTGTATTTCAATTTGGCCCTTCCAATACTATCCGAATTTTCGGATGAAACCGCAAGTATTGCAATCATTATAGGCTTGTTCTTCGCGGGATTCTCTAGACAAAAAACGGAAGATGAAATGATCCAATTCTTAAGGCTCAAGTCCATGCATTTCAGCTTATTTGTGAATTACGCACTACTTTTACTATCAATTGTTTTACTTTATGATTTTGCTTTTTTTCATGCTATGGTTTACAACATGTTTACCTTTCTGATAGTGTATAATATAAAATTCTATTGGTCATTGAACAGAATATCATAAACAGCTAAGTCATGCCACTTCAAATGAAAAATCGATTGAAAGTTATGAGAGCTGAGAATAACATGACCCAAGATGGTCTAGCAAAAGAAATGGAGGTCAGCAGACAAACAATTAACTCTATTGAAACTGGAAAATATACACCTTCAACTCTACTATCTCTTAAAATAGCTCGATTCTTCAAGGTACCTCTAGAAGAAATATTCTTCCTTGAGAAAGAGGACTAAATCAATTTAACCATATTTTCACTTCCTCTTCCACACTACCAAATTATCATCCATCACAGTGCCTATAAACAACAGGTCATTGTAAGGAGTTACAACAGTACTCGCAGAAACTCTTGCTCCATCATATACAAAAAAAGAGTTTATTTCACCTAATCTTGTGAGATGGATAATCTTAGACAGAGAGATGAATCTCCCGCTAAAAAACTCCCCAATCACGAGTGTTTTTCCCTTCATTTTATAAATTGGAAAAATGACGAACATAAGGGAATCTTAAGATTGAGTAGTTGTACCCTCATAACAACAAAATCATGAATTCTAATAATAAGGTAAAAGCTTACGCAAGTAAACACTCATTCATTTTTTTAATTACACTATCTCTTTTCTCTAATACCTCCTGTAATGAAGACGATCCTTCATTAGATGATGAACTGAAAAATGAGGCAATAGAAGGAGAATACAAGGGAAGATGGATTTCAGAAGCTACAAGAGCAGATTTTAACGTTCAAGTCTCTTCAGAAATAATAAAGTCTGGAGATAATTATTTTTCTGGTTCCTTTTACATTTCTAACGACTTTACCCCGTGCTGTGGAGACGTAAACGATGGCACAATAGCTTTTAATATCGAGTCTGACAGCATTTTAAATTTTATTTTTAATGATGTTATTCCTGGGTGTATCGGAACATTCTCTGGCTCTGGAGTTATAAGTGATTCAGGGAGACTGGCAATTGAGTTTACAGGAAATGACTGTGATGGTGATCACGTAGGAAGAATTTGGCTAGAAAAGTAAAAATATGGAAGCTTATTGATAAGGAATTAACACCTTAATGTTTTTTCCTCAACACTACCAAATTATCATCCATCACAGTACCTACAAACAACAGGTCATTGTAAGGAGCTGCAACAGTACTAGCAGATACTCTTGATCCATCATCTACAAAAACAGACCTAATCTCATCTCCTCTCGTAATCTGAATAATTTCCGAGGGAGAGATGGGTTTATCTCCTTTAGCATAAGCGGCAAATTCTAGTAGATTAGGGTGGCAGCCAATCCATACATTCCCGTCCGGATCAAATTCAATATTGTCAACACCAGTTCCTATTTCTAGTTTTCTATTCATTGTCAGCGAGTAGTCAGTCTCAATATCATAATAACTCAACTCAAAATCACGAGGTGATGCCAGTAGCAACTGACTACCATCAGGAGAGATATTTACCCCATTGGCATAAGCGATCCCGTCTACTACCTTTTCATACCTATCTCCATCAAAGAACATCACGTTAGACATTCTTAAGCCCAAATAGTTTTCGAAAAATACGCCTGTTTTACTAGTGGAACCATGGTCATTAGAAAAATAAAATTTATCCTTATCAATCGCCACTACGTCATTGGGGCTAATCATAGCCTCATCCTCATAGGTTTGAATATGGACTAGGCTATCCCCAAACAGCTCAAATTTTTCAATAGTATGTTTTTTAGCGTGATTAATTACCAACAATTGATAATGAGCTGAGTCCAATTTCAAAAGGCTAATTCCATGTGGAAAGAGTGGAATATTCAACTTTGGGGTAAGATCTATTGGCTCAAACTTATCGGTCTTCAGATCTAGGTAATAAATATTTCCGCTTCTTCCTCCACTGTAAAGCCTCGCCGCTCTATCATCTTGAGAAATGATCATAAAACCAGCTTCATAGTCCACCGTAAAATCCTCTGCTCCTTTCATGGGTATCTCGGCAATAACTTCGTAGTTGGTAGAGTTATTAATTTCACGGAAAAAACCGGTTGTAATAAGGATATTTGCAACCACAACGCCAATTACAATTACAACTCCTAAGAATACGATGAGTACTTTTTTCATTTCTGCAAAATCTAACCAAGTAGAATCTAAAAGTAGAAAAACTTTAAGTCTTATAACGATGACTTGTCTTTTAATGACAGTCTGCTTTGGATTAATTGGTTGTAGCAATGATGAAATTCAACTGCCCAATCAAAAACTAGAAGGTAAAATCAATGGAGAGGATTGGTCATCAAACAAAGCCAACGCCTACACCTTCTCCACTGATTTCAAGTATGAAGTAAAATTGCTTTCTCAAGAAGAACCTGGCTCAGATCCATGTTCTGCACCAAGTCCATCTAAACCTTTTTTATCCGCCGTTTTCAAACCCTCTGAAGGAAGTTTTTCATTAGGCAGTGTACTAGTTGATCCTAATCAAGTCATTGTAAGAATTCATCCCAACACATCATCAGAATTCATCATCACGAATGGATTCATGGAAATCTATCTCATTGATAATGCCCAAATGTATGGCTATATACAAGCCATACTGGACGATGAAAATACTGTCGAAGGAAGTTTTGAAGTAAGACTCTGTAATTGAACCTTACGCTTCTGCATACTCCTCTACTGGCAAGCAACTACATACCAAATTTCGATCTCCATACGCACTATCTACTCTACTAACAGCTGGCCAAAATTTGTTCTCCCTTACATACGGTGCTGGGAAACCAGCCTTCTCTCTTGAATATGGGTAGCTCCATTCATCTGCCATCAAT
>JBGCFL010000108.1:0-3182 GCA_045106975.1 Ekhidna sp.
CCAATTAATAATAGCTCCATGAATAGGCGACAGTAAAAATTGAGCTGGCAAAAGAAGCCATAACCACCAAGCATCAGCGAACGCAAAATAAACTCCTACATATACCGATCCCCAAAAAAGACGAGACACCCACGATCTTGCAAAAAAGTCAAATTTCTTCCACTGAGGCGCTCCATCAGTAAACCTTTTGTCTACCTCCAGTTCTCCTTTATTGATTTGAGAATAGATGGTTTTCGTTTTCCACATCATTTTAAAAATGGTTTCATCGTATTTTGGAGAGTGTGGATCATCCTCTGTGTCAGCAAACGCATGATGCATGCGATGCATCACTCCATATCCATAGGCGCTGAGATAATTGGATCCTTGGAAAATCCATGTCAATATGAAAAACGTTTTTTCCCAAAATGGAGACATAGTGAACATCTGATGAGATGCGTATCTATGTAAAAAGAAGGTTTGAAAGAATAATGATGAGTACCAATGAAGTAGGAAAAAAGGAATGATAACTTCCATATGTCAATTTAGAGGTTTTGCCTATATGAGTAAGACAAGATCAAATCCACTTTGTGACAGAAAGAATTACTTTCTTTTATGAAAAAAATCAAAATGGAAATCATTGACCAAATCGGTCAAATTTCCTTTTTGGCAAGCAGACTTAAAACTGTCTACCAAATTTATTTCAGGTAATGACACTGGGAGCTTGGGTAGTTCCACTTTTTTCAGCTTCAGCTTTGCTCTCGATACAATTTTACGACAATTGTCTGCTTTGCGATCTACTATATTCTGCAAGTCTTCATACTCTACATTGAACACTTCTCTTAGCACATAGACTGTTCGCTCTACAGGTTCTAGTCTTCTATGAATGTATTTCAATGCTTCATTCAGCTGACTCTCCAAATCAAAATGGGTGATCTCTTTTTCCCTGTCACTATCAACTAATTCTTCAGCCAATTCATCAACCTGAGAAGTAGGTTTGTTCTTTTTAGACTGAATAAGGTTCAGGCAACTATTAGTGACCATCCTAATCAAATAGGCCTGAATGTTTTCAATTTTACTTGTGTCGATTGAAAGCCATTTCACAAACGCATCTTGTACTGCATCTTCTGCATCAGCCATTGATCCCAAGAGCTTGTAAGCAATGGACTGTAGCTTGGGTTGATAGAGACTTATCGCTTGAGTTTGTGTCACGGTTCGAAATTAATCATATTAGTGAATCAATCGTTCAATTTTCATGAGATTTAGTAGAACGATTTGTCGCTTTTTATTGTACTAAGACAAAAAAAAGAACTAATCACTTACCCAATTGTTCCACAACAAAGCATTTCTTTAATGAAGCAAATTGAATCCAGAGAAGACATTTCACTGCTTGTGAACACATTTTACGGGCACATTCGAAAAGATGAGTTACTTGGCCCTATTTTCAATCATCACATAGAAGGAGATAAGTGGCCTGCACACTTGAGTATGCTTACGGACTTTTGGGAAATGAACCTCTTTGGAACAGGTCAATTCACAGGAAAGCCTGGGATGAAGCATATCATGGTAGATCGATCCCTGAAAGAAGGCATGAAAGAAGATCATTTTCGCCAATGGGTTGGAATTTGGTTTGAGACGCTCGATTCTCTTTTTGAGGGACAAAAAGTAGCGTTAGCTAAGGATCGAGCTGTTCAGATGGCAAACGGGCAGTTTAGAATGGTGATGCGGAGTAGGAATTAAAATGATCTAACAACCAATATCCTCACCCTCTTTCCATTTTAGAATAGCCTGATGGATAAACTCCGCTATTCGAGTGTCGGAGATATTCGTTGATTTCTTCAGTCGAATGCATCCTTTTCCATGATCTATACCTTGAAGCAATTCACCATTTGGATCTATTTTATTTGCGTCTCCTACATATAACGCCACATAGTTTTTTTTTTCTTTATGATGAAAAATAATACCTCTATTATCAGCAAAACTTAACATCTTGTAGTTTATTCCTTCTTTAAGATTAGGATTATCAAGAATGATAAGCCGGAGTTCTTCCAGTTTTTCTTTCCTCCAATCCTTTTCTAGTAGGCTAAGATATTCTTCGGGCGTAGCTGCTTCGTATTGCATTACATATTCCTCCTATACTGACCACCCACCTCAAACATCGCGTGAGTGATTTGTCCTAAAGAACAATACTTTGATGCTTCCATCAAGGCTTCAAATGTATTTTCGTTATGTAGTGCAGTATCCTGCAGATGCTTCATCAACTCATTTGACTTATGCTCGTTCCCTTTGTGCATTTCTTGCAAATTGGTAATCTGCTGTTCTTTTTCCTCAGTAGTTGCTCTTATCACCTCATCTGGAATGACTGTAGGTGAGCCTTTAGAAGATAGGAACGTATTTACACCAATGATTGGCATTTCGCCTGTGTGCTTTAATGTTTCATAGTACATAGACTCTTCCTGAATCTTACCTCTCTGGTACATGCTTTCCATGGCACCAAGTACTCCTCCTCTTTCTGTGATTCGATCGAACTCCACCATCACAGCCTCCTCTACTAAGTCCGTCAGTTCTTCTATAATGAATGATCCTTGTATTGGGTTTTCATTCTTGGTTAATCCTAACTCCTTGTTGATGATCAACTGGATGGCCATGGCTCTTCTTACTGAACCTTCCGTTGGAGTAGTAATTGCCTCATCATAAGCGTTGGTATGCAACGAGTTACAATTGTCATAGATCGCATACAAAGCTTGGAGTGTGGTTCGAATATCGTTGAAGTCAATTTCCTGAGCGTGTAGAGATCTCCCTGAAGTCTGGATATGATACTTCAGTTTCTGAGCTCTGTCATTTGCTCCATATTTCAGTTTCATTGCTTTGGACCAAATTCTTCTTGCTACACGTCCGATTACGGCGTATTCTGGGTCTACTCCATTGGAGAAGAAAAACGAAAGATTTGGCGCAAATGAGTTGATGTCCATTCCTCTGGACAGGTAGTATTCTACGAAAGTGAATCCATTCGCCAATGTGAATGCTAATTGCGAGATAGGATTGGCTCCAGCTTCTGCAATGTGATAACCGGAAATAGAAACAGAATAGAAATTTCTTACATTTTCATCAATGAAATACTGCTGAACATCACCCATTAAACGCAGTGAATATTCTGTAGAGAAAATACACGTATTCTGTGCTTGATCTTCCTTAAGAATATCTGC
>JBGCFL010000109.1:0-3908 GCA_045106975.1 Ekhidna sp.
GAACAGCCTTGCTGTAATTTTTATTTTTTGTTATGCTTTTGTTTTTCTTTATTTAATAAATCTTCTGTTGCTATATCTGGCTTTTTTACTCCTATTATATCCATACCCTTATATTTGATACCATCTTCTTTATCTACTGAATTAGTTTGTCCAAAGGAAAGGGTTGCTATAAGTAGCATGAGAGCTGTCGATACTTTTTCTTTTTTATACATAACTTTTTATTATTTTATTTCTACAAAGAAATCAGTCTAATTCCCCAATTTCATTGACTAAAATCAATAAATAAAAACGCCATAGAACATTATGTATAAGTAATAGCTCCTTTCTGCTATCAGAAAAGTCAGTCCATTTTTAGTATCTTTCACCTAACTGTATTCTATTGTGGGTTTTACACGCTACTACTCATACATGGGCCGTTATCCCCTTACTAGCGCAAGCATCCGCTTGTGTTCTAAACCTGCAGAAATTTCTCACTTCATTCAAAATGACGGTATCAGAGAGTATACTTGCACACAGAATTTTACAATCTATGGTTAAACCACTAGTAGCACTACTATTTATCTCAACCTCAGTATTAGGACAAGACATTCTATCTAATGAAACGAAAAAACTAGGACTATATTCAGACTTTACTGAATTTAGAACAAACTCTCCAAGTATTGAAGGTGAAATAAAGTTTGTGACTAATAAGAGAGGGAGAGTCCAAAGTTTAATCATTAATGGAGATTCAATTAGGAATCGTGATATGATGAAAAATTACTGGGGATTTTGTAAAGATTCTCTTATTTATTTGAATGCTCTGAGGGAGTGGCCTAAGGCAGATCAGAATCTAATTCCCGATAAACCATACTATCCATTAAAGTTAGGATTTTATTCATACTGTGTAGTAGAAGTAACTAACACTAATGCAGCTATAATGGGTGGAGTAGCTGGTGGAATTGTGGGTGGACTAATTGCTGCGGGGGTTTCTACCACACTAGGAAATAAAAAAATTCTAACCGTAAACCATCAAACAGGAGCGGTGAAGATTGCTAAAAAAACCAACATTCAGTTCTTGTTTATGGATGAAGATGATATTGTAAGGGAATATGAAAACAATCCAAATAGAGATAAAGACGATTCTTTAATTCTGAATTTTATTGACAAATACAATAGCAGGAAAGAGAAAAAAAATGATATCAACTTTAATCAGAAAGAGTTTTGGCCTACAATGATTGTAGCTCGAAAACCAAAAAAACAAACTCAAAAAGAAATTGACATTTATATTAATGATGTCCATATTGATGCTATAAGTGATATGGAATTTTTCAAGGAAAAAATTCCATATGATTCTGAAATCAAGATTGCTTTTAAGATTGGGAAATCTATATTATCCGAGGAGATTACCATCGAAGTTGAGCCTAAAGAAAGGATTTACTTTATTATCTCCAACAGCACAAAATCTCCCAATCAAATAGTCGTAAAGAAATCAGATGCTACTCAAACTGGGTACATTATAAATGGGTTAAACTAAATCATAAATAGTCATCACCTATCAACCATTTATATAAAAAATAATCTCTGTTGCTTTTTGAGACGTAAGCTCCATAGCAAATCGAAAACGCCTCATGAAAAAGCACATCAAAACATGGTCTATCAGAGTAATTTCTTTTGGACTAGTCTCTTTTCTATCCATCATACTAGCTGTACTGAACCCTAGTTTGCTTTATGCCAACAAAACAGATTTTGGAAGCTATACTGTTTACCATCACTCAAAACTACCTGCTGAATTTGAAAGTCGCTTGGCCAATGTTGACCAACTGGTGAAACAAAGTGAGCTATTTGATCCTTCATTTAATACCAAAATCTGCCTGAACGATGGATCATTCTATCCACGCATTTTAGAAACGTTTAGAGGTACTGCATTTGGTTGGGGTTTTTTCAATACGGCCGTATTTAATGGCGAATTTGACTTTGAAAAAAACACGGTACAGCTAAATGGTTATAACTGGAACCTAGAACATCTCATGACTCATGAACTGGTTCATTGTATGCAGTCCAATGCTCTTGGGTTGTTGAAGAGCAGTCCAATAAAAAACAATCCCCACTGGATGTGGGAAGGCTATCCTGAATATGTATCGAGGCAGAATGAGGATCAACTTTCACTTGTTGACAACATCGAACGATTTGAGCTAGCTAAAGCAAATGATCCTGACGAATGGGGTATATTTTTCAATGATGAAACGGTCTCCCCAAGATCATATTATGAAGCCCGATTGCTTGTGCAATACTGTCTTGAGGTAAAACAAATGTCTTACCTCAATCTCCTGAATTCTAGTCTTGCAAAAACGACAATTGAACAGGAAATGAATGATTGGTACGTGGGTCAAGCAAGAAATGGAAAAGCAGGTTTCTAATAACTTGAGCTCGATACAAAATCGTTAAAAAACGAATTAGCATCAGCATGAGAGTCTTATTTTTCTCTGCGGACGAAGAAGATATTGTAGAGTTACTTGTTGAGCCTCACCTCAAAACCCTTCGACAGGCTCAGGTTGACAGCCACACTGAGAGTAGTTTAAATTTTCATCAAAACACTACTTATACTTGGTTTGTGTTCCGCAAAAATCGAAATTCATATCAGACGGATTCCTTAATTCCGCTATAATCGATCAAGAATGACGTGATTCATTACTTCAAAACTTTTCCTCGACCCCTAGACCAAACAACGCGAAATCGTATTTCACAGGATCATTGGGATCGAACTGCTTCAGGGCTTCTGTTAGCTCTATAGCTGTAAACCAATCAGTCTGTTTTCGTTGTATCATACCCAGCTTACGTCCTACTCTATCGACGTGCACATCACAAGGACAAATAAGCTGATAGGGTTGGATATTATTCCAAATACCAAAATCCACACCGCAGTTATCTCGACGAACCATCCATCTCAAAAACATATTGATCCGTTTGCAAGCCGACTTTCTGTCGGGTGTAGGAATGTGTTTGTAAGTTCTTTTAGGATGATCAGGCAATGAAAAAAATAGCTGGAAGAATCCTCTCAGCCCTTTCTCCATATTTTGCTGTGAGGCATCCATGCCGATACTAAATGCCTCTTCTAATGAATCATGATTTTCATAGAACCATTTAAAAAAATGAAGAAAATAAAGTGCGTCAGTAGAATTGAACGTACGATGTTTGAAGTTTAAGAATGGCTTCAGGTCATCTTCTTCATAGCCTAATACGAACGAATGAGGATCATTGTCCATCATGGATAGAAACTCATTGCTTTTATTAATGATCGTCTTGCGCTGACCCCAAGCGAAAACAGCAGCCATGAGTCCTGATATCTCTATGTCTTGCTTTTTAGTGTATTGATGAGGAATACAAACCGGATCATTAGCAATGAAATTGGGTTGATTGTATTCGTCTACTTTTTCATCTAAGAATACCCTAGGATCAGATTTTTTCATCACTTGAAGTAAGACACCTCTACTCTTGATTTTGGATCAAGAATACGCAGTTGGTCATAAGCAGCTTGTGAAACACGTATTAGGAGATTTCTATTCAGTCCTGTTTTTGGCAATCTCCCCACCACTTTCACATGTACTACTTGGTTGTTCATCAAGTTTCTAACTTCTAAATTAGTTCCAATTGGCAGAGAACGATGAAGCGCTAGGAATCTCGAGGTTTCCATACTTTCTATCACTGAAGCGACACCTTCTTCAAAGACGCGCTCAAATCCGTCATCATCTATTTGAGTTCTGCTTTTCCCTCTTTTTACAATGCTATCATCAATCGTATCAGAAGCCGGCATATAATAAAGCTGCTGTCCTATTTTCAAATAATTTGAATTGAGCTCATTCCACTTCCTTAAGCTATCTGACTTCACTCCTATTTTAGTCGCAATGGTGTAAAGCGTCTCGCCTGTCTGC
>JBGCFL010000011.1:0-3050 GCA_045106975.1 Ekhidna sp.
TCCTTTTCCTCCAGTACCAAACGAGGCATTGGAGTATAAGTGAATATCTGTAACAGGCATGAGCTCAATATCTGACAAGGCATGAAACTCATCTCTGGCCACATCCATGGCCAATATCTTTTCTTCCAGTTCATCTACATTAACATCATTCTGAAGTTGCAGGTAATTCTGCGTGTGAAAGTGATCACGCTCATAGAGTCGTGGATTGGTGTAGAGCACATCAAAGTTCAAGTGAGTGTCCGATGGTATATCTTGGATCACTCCCGTTACTTTGTAATGGATGGTATCGTAAGAAAACGTTTTCCCAATAGGAGAGGAAGAGCCAAAATATTTTGCAGCGGTGGATTCTGAAAGGATCACAGAATACGGATCAGTAAGCATGCTTTGCTTGTCACCTTCTAAAACATCAAAAGAGAAAAAGTCGAAAAAGTGCGAACCTGGATTGGTTTGTAGCACATTGGACTCAGCAAATTTCTTGTCCTCAAAATTGTAAAATCCTCTTTGTGCGGTATTGAGTTGCACTCGGTTAATGACCTCAGGATAGGAGCCAGCTACTAGCTCACGCGAATGCTCCATTCCCAAGTTGGAAAACCATATATCACTGTTTGTTTTACCCTCCATCCGGTAGATGTTGGAAGAGTTGGTATGAAATTGATCGTAATGGTATTCATGATCAGCATACACAGTGATGAGAAGCGCGGCAATGAGCCCTAATGAAAGTCCGAAGATGTTTAGACTATTAAGTCCTGCAGATTTCAGGAAATTTCTAATGGACAATTTGATAAATAGGCTCATATCATTATTCTTTTCGTAACAATACGGCAAGGTTCTACCGATGTAGAATAATGATTGGTTAAGATGTCTTAATGAAAAATTAAATTAGTTAACAAAGAGTTAAAAGAGCAAAATACCTGGACTACTACTTCATTTCTTCGTTAATTATACGATGCGAAAAATTCAGCTCCATTAATGCAGCTTTCCAGAAAAGTAACGGTAATTGTTATTGGTGTAGCCACTCTTGCTTTGGTAGGGTTATCTGTACTTCAGGTTCAAAACCTAAGGTCTTCGCTTACGATCAACAAGCAAATTTTCATTCAAAAAGTAGAGTTAGCATCTAAGAAGATTGGTAACCGATTTTTAGAAAGTTCTTTTTACACAGATAAGCTTAATCAAGCTGCTTCCAGAATTTCAGAAGCCAATGTCCTGAATGATCAATGCTCAGATCAATTCATGAAGAGTGTCATTGATCCTGTTTTTGAAACACACGGCTTGGATCTTCCCTATGAGTACGCTGTATACATGCACAAATCAGAGGATAATGGGTTTGATTTTGTCTTGGGAGATCAAGGCTCTTCACTTGATTTTGAATTGCAATACTGCGATAATCCAAAAGAAAGAGGTCATGGCTGGTCCAATCTAACATGCGCTTCTGGTGGCAGTATGCACTTAGCCTTATTCTTTCCAGAACAGGAAGCCTATGTCTTTGCTCAGTCTCTTGATGCATTGATCATGTCAGTGGTATTCATCTTATTGTTGATCGGTTGTTTCGCTTATACACTCATCGTTATCAGGAAGCAAAAACGACTTTCCTTGATCAAAAATGACTTCATCAATAACTTAACTCATGAGTTTAAAACACCAATAGCCTCTATTTCTTTGGCGACTAGTATGCTTCAAAATGATCGTCAAGAATTAGATGAGCGAAAAAAGTATAATTACCTGAATATCATTGATTTAGAGAGTAAGAGACTGGAAGGGCAGGTGGATAAAGTCCTGCAGATAGCCATGATTGATTCGGGCAATTTCACTTTAGAAAAGCGTCAACTAGATGTGCATGAAGTCATTCATCGGGTAGTGGAAAGCATGAAGCTGGTAGTAAATAAACGGGGAGGAACCATCCACCTCAACTTACATGCGAGGGAGTCGGGAGTACTTGCAGACGATACGCATTTGGTCAACATCATTTACAACTTGATAGACAATGCGCTTAAATACACGATAGACATTCCTGAAATAGTCATTTCCACTTCAGATCATTCCGAAGGAATAGAAATAGCGATTAAGGACAATGGAATAGGAATAGGGGAAGATATCCAGCGATTCATCTTTGATAAATTTTATCGAGCTGAGTCAGGCAATATTCAAAATGCAAAAGGATTTGGTTTAGGACTGAGCTATGTGAAGAAGATCATTGAGGAGCACAGAGGTCGTATTGACTTGCAGAGTAAGCTGGATCAGGGTAGTGAGTTTCGTTTATACTTTCCATTTAATTAAGAGATATGGGTAACATCCTTTTAGTGGAAGACGATGACAGCTTTGGGTATATCCTCAAAGAATACTTGGAAATCAATGACTTCAATGTTACTCTCGCCAAAGACGGTAAGATAGGTTTTCGCACGTTTCAGCAGCATTCATTTGATCTATGTCTTCTCGATGTGATGATGCCGCTTAAGGATGGATTTACACTTGCTAAAGAGATCAGAGAAATAGATCAGGAAATTCCCTTTATGTTCCTGACTGCCAAGGTATTAAAAGTAGACAAGCTAAGAGGGTTTAGGTTAGGATGTGATGATTACATCGTCAAGCCGATAGATGAAGAATTACTCATTGCGAGAATCAAAGCATTGATCAAACGTACTGTCTCTGAGAATCTTATAGATGATAAGACTGATTATCAAATTGGTCATTATTCATTTGACTTTAATAATCAATCACTTAGGATCAATAGTGAGATGAAACGCCTCACCGAGAAAGAGGCTAAAATCTTAAAGCTTTTGTGTGAAAATGAAGGTCAAGTATTGGATAGAAATAAGGCGTTGAAGAGCGTCTGGGGACACAGCGACTTCTTCAACCGTAAGAGCATGGACGTCTTTATTCATAAGCTCCGACAGTACTTAAAAGATGATCCAAAGGTGCAAATAGTCAATGTGCATGGAAAGGGATTTGTACTTCAGATAAAATAGTCTATAAGTTTAGAGGTTCGTTTCTTTCACCCGCATTACTTGGCTGACATCAAATTCAATTAGCTTACATATATAGAATAGAGTCAA
>JBGCFL010000110.1:0-6246 GCA_045106975.1 Ekhidna sp.
AGCTGGAGCCAGCTATGTTTCTCCTTTCATAGGGAGATTAGACGATATCAGTTCTGATGGATTGGCTTTAATAGAGCAAATTGTTGGGATCTACGATAACTATGGTTTTGAGACAGAAGTGCTTGCCGCTTCAATCAGACACAACATGCATTTGATTCAATGTGCAGAGATAGGTGCTGATGTAGCCACTTGTCCTTTGAGTGTAATAACTGGATTGCTAAAGCATCCGTTAACTGATTCAGGCCTAGAAAAATTTCTAGCTGATTACAACAAGGCAAACAAATAACCTTTTACATAGTTGATGATGGAAACAACTAATATTCTAGAACTAGAAGAAATGTACATCATCAAGGTGAAGGGAAAAGCTAAAATTCCTGATTACGTTCAGATACGTGATCAGGATTTTGTGTTAGTGGCTTACTTTAGGACTGATCGTCCACTCAAAAGAATGGATAAATTTGGAATGGAAGGTAAGGATGAGGAGTTGAAAGAACTGATCAAATCTCTTCCGTATGGAAAGATCCAAAAACTAGAACTCTAGTATCTAGAGGCACCAATTTTAATACAACTTACAAACTAGGATTAATTAATTGCAAGGGTTTTAATGTAAATTGCTTTTGCATTTTAAAGCTAGAACAATGTCCTTTTCCGACGAACCTGTAGTCAGAGTTTCCAATGTCTCTGTTTTTCAAGAAGACCACACGGTCTTAAGTGAAATTGACTTTACGGTTGATAAAGGAGAATTCGTTTACCTCATAGGAAGAACAGGAAGTGGTAAGTCTTCTTTGCTGAAGACGCTGTATGCAGATCTCCCATTACGACTAGGACAAGCTGAAGTAGTTGGCTATCAAATCAATAATATAAAGAACAAAGACGTTCCTTTTCTACGGAGAAAAGTAGGCATTATCTTTCAAGATTTTGAGTTGTTTAACGACCGTTCTATTGCTGAAAATTTGACTTTTGTGATGAAGGCAACAGGTTGGAAAGATCCTGCTAAAATGAAAGGGCGAATAGCAGAGGTGTTGATGCGTGTGGGATTGGGGGCTATTTCTGCAAAAATGCCTCATCAGCTTTCTGGGAGTGAGCAGCAACGTGTGGTGATTGCTAGAGCGATGATTAACGAGCCTCAGATTCTATTCGCTGATGAGCCAACTGGTAACCTTGATCCAGATGTGAGCGCTGGAATCTTGAAGCTTTTTGAAGAAATCAATAACAGTGGAACGGCAGTTTTGATGGCTACTCACAATCACAAATTCATAGAAAAATATCCACACAGAGTACTCAAGTGTGAGAAAACGGGTATCCTTGATTCTTCAAGGGAAAAGTTTGAATTGAGTGGTTGGTTTTAACTTGGATAATTCAAGGATTAATTCTTGATTTTATATCTTAGGACAGGACTAATTCTTGATGAACACAGCAGTATTTGGTATTTTTAGGGAGACATTCAATCTCTTCCCTATGAAAAATTCACTTTCAATCTTTTTACTAGTATCATGTTTAATCACTTACAGCCAAGAGCGAGTCAATCCAGTGATTAAAAATTTTGGTGGCATTTATGATATTCCGGAAGCGACTGTTAAAGTAGACCCTAGTCTTGAATATAAAATTGTAATAGATGTATATGGTGGATCTGATGATCCTGAAAAGGTAGATCCCTCAATTAATAACGTAGCTCGTTTGCTAAACCTTCATGCCGTGAGTGGAGCTGATGTTGAAAAGATGAAGGTAGTCTTAGCAATTCACGGGGAATCCACTTACTCAACCATGAGTGATGAGGCTTACAATGATAAGTTTGGTGTCAACAACCCTAATGCCCCTTTAGTAAAAGAACTGAAACAAGCAGGAGTGAAGCTGACAGTTTGCGGACAATCCTTGAAAGGAAGAAGGGTCTCTTCAGATCAATTGCTTTCAGAAATTGAAATAGCCACTTCAATGCTTACCACAGTTACAACGCATCAGTTGAAAGGGTATGCGGTGTTAAAGTTTTAAATATGAATTGACATTAAATTCAGTTTGGTCTGATTCTTGGATAAACACTATTCTTTAAAATCAAACCAATCTGAAATGAAAAAAATCATTACTGCTTCTTTCTTAATTTTTGCTATTCAATCCTATTCACAAGACGCCCTTAAAATGGGAAACAAAATCGTTGGAGGTGGCCTATCTTTCAGCCTGTCTGACTATGAGAATGAACGCCCTTATAATTTCAATTACTACGATGATTATTTTAGGGAATCAACAGAATTTTCATTTTCCCCATACTATGGAAGGTTCTATGATGACTACTCAATGCTTGGTTTGCGATTTTCATTAAGCAGCAGTAATCATGAAATCGAGAGAACAACTAATAGCTATTTGGATAATGACGACTTTGAATCAAATTCTATAGGATTAGGAGGGTTCATCAGAAAATACTTTCCAGCAACAGAAAAGTTTGGTTTTTTTCTAGAATCAGGCATTGATTTCAGAAGAGGAACTTCTAAATCTGAATATCGTTCTTTCGAGCTTGATCAAGACTCTGTCTTTGTTTTAAATCAACATGACTTAAGAAGAAATACTTCCTATAGTGCTTCTATAGACGCTGAAGGTGGAATGTACTTTTTCCTCATTCCTCGCCTTTCTATCGAGACGAATTTTATTCAGTTTGTTCTCTCCTATACAGATTCTAATAATGAATATGAGGACTTAATTGATAATATGATTGAAGAAGGCGAGGGGAACAATTCTAATGTGAGATTGAATCTAATCAATAGTTTTTCATTCGATAAAATATTTACTGTCAATTATTATTTCTAAAAAGCAATTAATACTTCGCAGGCTCCCCTGCATTTGGTGTACTCTTCTCAATAAACTCCCGAATATGCTGATTACTATTAATTAAATCTTCATTTCTGAGATACATCATGTGTCCTGAGCGGTAACCTTTGAAAGAGAAACGATCTTTCATTTTACCACTTGGGTCTATTTGCCACATAGTGTATTTCGCATCAAAGTACTTCGTAGCTCCATCATAGTAACCCGACTGGATCATGGTGTGTAAAAATGGATTCTGTGCCATTGCTTGTCTTAGATTTTCTCCAGTATTGTTTCCGTCTCTATTCCATGGATGCACAGGGCCAAACATGTTGTACTTAATATCGGTTTTGTAGTTAAGCACATTACTGTAGTAGTAGTTTACCGCTGGAGCGAAAGCATGTAACCAGCTGGTTAGTTCTGAATTGAAATCTGGTCTGTCGCCAGCGTCTGTTCGGTCTATTCCTTTATATCTTGAATCAAGTCGTCCTACAGTGAATCCTTCCTCTCTCAAAAGTTCTTTCCAGAAAAAAGAACTAGGAACATCAAGGTTATACTGCAAAATCACCTTTTCAGAGATGCCAGAGTAGCGAGCCATCATTTTTGCTGCTCCTTGCTTTTCTTCATCAGAGACAAATCCACCTTTTGCAATGATCGGCATTAACTCTTCAACAGAATATTTCTCAGCTTCTGCTAGCACTTCATCCAGATCTTTAGCTTGTAGGTCTGCGGGAAGCTGCTTATGATACCAAGCTGCTGCCGCAAAGTAAGGAACTCTCAAAGCGGCACCTAAAGGCCCTTCTCTTCGTCCATCGCCACTGTGAATACCAAGCTCTGTTGGAGATACTAAAATGACTCCATTTAAGTACATCCATTGTCTGTTTTGTAATTCCAAAGCCAGTCCAGAAACACGAGTAGTTCCATAGCTTTCGCCTATCAAGTATTTGGCGGACTCCCATCTGTTCATTCTAGTTACGAACGTGTTGATCCACTCAGCTAGGTAGGATACATCCTCTTTTACACCAAAGAAAAACTCCCTCTTTGCCTCTTTGTCTACTATCCTAGAATAGCCGGTATTCACAGGATTCACAAATACAATGTCAGCTACATCCAATATGGAATTAGGGTTGTCTTTCACGCCATAAGGCTGAACCGGGAATCCTTCAGAATCAACATTGAGAATTTTTGGACCTGTGTAAGCCAAATGCATCCAGACTGAGCCAGAACCAGGGCCACCGTTGAAAGAGATGATCAAAGGTCTTGAAGTATCCGTATCGTCTGTTTTCCCTGTTTCTTTTCCTTTTCTATAGTAAGTAAAATGAACTGCGGCAATTGCTTTACCATCTTCATTCCAAACAGGCTGTGTTCCTGTGGTAGCTACATAGGAAATTGCTTTCCCATTGAATGTAGATTGATGTTTTGTGACAACAGTTTGATCAACTTCGATCATGCGATCTTGAGCTGAAGAAAGAAATAGAATGGCTGTAGCGAAAAGGGAAATTATAATTCTCATATCAATAGATTAAAATTTCAATGAAAGTAGTAATAATCTTTGTTGCTCCAAAACAAAAAAGACATGCTCGGTCATTGAGCATGTCTTTCGGTGATTGATTCATTTTTTCGACTAAGAATCTTCAATAAGTTTTTTTCTCAGTATTTCAAGATTGCGTTTTCTTGGTATGTGCATTTTTTTTCGTTCCCATTGTATTAGAATGAATGCAAGTAAATACATACCACCCATAGTGAGCCACCTCTCAATTGAAGCGTCTGACCAAATCAATTTACCTATAATGAAAATAGAAAATGGTACTAGGTACCCAATAATCATAAGCCTTGAAAACTGAATAATAGAATCTGTGTTTGAAATGGCATGATTCAATTCTCCTAACATACTTCGGTCAAAGGTATTTTCACCTTTCTTTCTCTTAGATCTTGAATATAGAATGTAAAGGACGGTAATGAGCATCAGTCCTGAACCGATAAAATTCCAACTGTGCGTATCATTTAATGCGCTAATAAAAAGAATGATGCTACATATTGAATTTATTAGGATGAGTCCAATTTCTACTTTGTTAATTCTCCTACCGGCTGCATTTTTTTTTCTAGTCACATTTTTGTGAAGTGCAGATTCATCTATAACAAAGAGATTCTCTTTTTTCTCTTCATTCCATATTTTTTGCATCTGATCAAATTCCATAGCGGTACAGTCTAGGTAATGAAATATATTTCGTGTTGTTGTCATTTTGCATCGTTTTCATCTTAAGCGGAAGCGATTTGCCTCTCATACTTTTCAGATTTAGTTACCAATTGTTTCTTGATCCGATGAATTTTTACTCCGATGTTGCTTTCAGAAATACCGATCATATCGGCCATTTCTTTGTAACTAAACCCATCAAGTAGCATGACGGTAAGGGATCGATCAATTTCATTCATTAGTTTTATTTCATCATAAAGCCATGAAATACGTTCATCAACTACCTCTTCGTTTGCTTTGAGGACATGCGACACATCGCCAATTTCTTGCCTTCCATCTTGATGTTTTTTTTGTTTGCCACTCCATCGTATAGATGTGTTCAGTGCAATGCGGTACAGCCAAGTAGAAGGACTAGAATTGCCCTTGAAAGATGGAATCGATTTCCAAATCTGCAGCGAGATGTCTTGGAAAAGATCGTCCTGATCATCCGCTGTGTAGGCATATGCTCTTATGATCTTAAACAGTAATGCTCTATACTGATTTAGCCATTCTTTAAAGATGCGATGTTGTTCGGTTTCCTTCATTTCGAATCGTTACCATATTAGTACTAGAGCGTGATAATTTCTTACATGTAAATGAAAATAGTTTTGAAAGTGTCTGAAAATATCGTCATTCTGAATTTAATTCAGAATCTATTTACTAATTCATCAAGATTCTAAAACGAGTTCAGAATGACCATAAAAGACTTATAAGAAATCATCTCATTTGTTCTTCTGCACTCATCGTAATCTCAGATTCTACTTCACCAGTATGGGCTGTGGTCTTGTTTTCAATCAGCATAATTTGACATTCCTTTGTAGATGAAACTCGATGGTTGATGCCTTTTTTCACAATGTAAAAATCACCTTCTTTCATGGAGAATGAATCTTTGCCCTCTTCTTCAAAAAGCAGTTCTCCTTTGATAATGAAAAAGGCTTCATCTTCATTGGTGTGATTGTGCCATGGGACTTTCTCGCCATCAATTTTGGCTACTTTCACGAAGACATCATTTACCTCCCCAATGACTTTAGGAGAGAATGGTTCTTTTACTTGGGATAGATAATCGGATATGTTCATGTTATAAAGATAATACGATATGTGACTCTGAATCCGATCAAGACTACCTTTGCCAAATGCCCATTCATGACCTAGTCGTTTCGCCAGAAATTGGTTTTCAAGAAGAAGTATTAAAGCAATACTTGGAAGAGAGAGATCTTTTA
>JBGCFL010000111.1:0-5074 GCA_045106975.1 Ekhidna sp.
CCTACATCAAATAGAGCGTGATGAAGACTGATTCCAGATGAAATGTCAAAGTCAGATTGATTCCCGTAATTATTGATCACCTGATCATCCGAATCAATCACAAAAATATTTTCAAAATTAAGTTCGCCTCTAGAAAATTCAGGAGCTAGTCCAAATGACAGCTTATATTGATCGTTGAGTTGTAAGTGGTAGGCGCCATTGAGGGTAATTCGATAGGTCTTGGTAATCCCCGCTTGCTGATAATAGATACTTCCACCAACTCCTACTCGATCATAAAAGAAGCGAGTATGTCCACCCAAAAACTGTGTAGAAGGGGCACTCTCAAGTCCAGAAGAAAGCTGCTGATGTGTGAAGACTAAACTACCCCCAGAAAATCCTGTGCGTGAAGGATCATAAGTGAAATAATCCGTCATTTTCTGATTGAAGATGGGATTGGTCTGAGCCTGAATTGATCCAAAAAAAGAAAGAAAAAGTAGTAGTGTGGCGGTGTACTTCATGTCGGTGAATTAAAGCGATAACAGGACTAATTTAAGGTATTTCTTGGATTCAGGAATTTTCATTAATTAAGGATTTGCTAAATTTCACCTGTAAATTCACCTTATTATGCCTATTAGATTAATCATTTTCATCCTTTTCGTACTGCAATCTGTTATTGTTTCTTCTCAAGAATATCAGATGAGAATTGACCCTCAGGGACACAGTGGAAAAATTCATGAATTACTTTTTACACCGGACAATAGACTCATTTCACTGTCTGAGGATAAATCCATTCAAATTTGGGATATTGAGACTCAAACGGTAGTGGATAAGTTTTTTGCACCGCTAGATCTAGGGCCCGAGGGAATGATTTATGCAGCCACCATTGATCATAAAGGGCAGCACTTGGCCTATAGTGGGTATATCAAAAAGGATGATGTTTTTGCCATTGTCTTGCTTGACTTGACGACTAAGAAAGAATCTGTAATAGTAGACGGGCATAGCGCTCCAATCTCTTCCATTCAATTTTCTAAAGATGGAGACTGGCTAGCTTCCGGTGATTTGAATGGGGAAATAATCATTTGGCAGAAAAGAAGAGATGATTTTAAGGAGTATGCTAGACTAACAGTAGAGGGGACAGTCAATGATATGGACTTTGCATTACATAGTCCAATGCTCGCAATTGCTTCTGAAAGTAAGTTCTTGACACTTTATGATATAGATGATCAAGAGCAGAAGCAGGTGGAACGTCACTACATGGGAGTGAGTACCGTGGAATACACATCGGACAGCCTTTATTTTGTAACTGGGGGAAAGGATGGTTTTCTGAATCTCTTTTCAGCAAAAGGGAAGTTTCTTCAAAAGTTAGATCAATTAGCTAATCCGATTACGTCCATCAGCATCTCTAAAGACAGTCAGATTATAGTAGCCATGACGGAAGGTAAAGGAGTGGGCAAGACGTATTCCCTACCAGATGGCAAGCTACAAGCCACTTTTGTGGAGCATGACAATACGGCTCTCTCTAGTGCCATTTCTCCAGTGATAACCTTAGGTGCCTTTCAGGTAGCTTCAGCTGGGGGCAATAACAATCAGATCATGATCTGGAATCCATTTAGCGGTAGGTTGACGTCCATTTTAAATGGAGATGGAATGTCTGTTTGGAATCTTTCGTTTTCAGACTCAACTACTCTTTTGATTGGGAACAGCTCAGAATCAGCTAAGTACAACTATGCTTTTGACTTCTCCGCTCAAAACTTGGTTACCATTGATCAGACAGTGAAGGAAGTCAAAGGAAGTACAAAAACCATTTCCCCTTTTAAATTGAAAAACAGTGATGGTATTTCTATCACCAATGATGAACAAATAGATGGTAGAATACTGACCGTTTGTGAGGGCTCCAATGGAGATTTATTTATTGGAAGCGATTTCTCACTTAAGAAATATGATAAGGAGGGCAAATTTGTAAAAGAGTACATAGGACATGAGTCAGGAGTGAGAGCTATTACCGTTTCTCCAAATGGTAAAATGTTATTTACTGCAAGCGAGGATCAAAAAATTATTGGTTGGAGTTTAGAGAGTGATTCAACGTGGGAGGAACCGTTAATGAGTCTCTTTTTAACGAGGAGTGGAGAATGGGTAATGTGGTCTAAATATGGTTACTATTCCTCTTCTCCTCAAGGAGCAAAATATTTAGGATGGAAGACTGCCACTGGACATGATGCGGAGACTAGCTTTTTTACAGTGGATCAGTACTTTGAAGTACTGTTTCGCCCGAAAGCATTTTTAGAAGCTTTTCGAAATGGAGAGATGGTAGAAACTGTTTTGGAAAGAGGAGGTGAACGGAAATTTGACTTGGCTAATTTGAACAAGCCTTCTTTGGCTTTTTTTGGGAAACCATATGTGAACCTATCAAAGGGCAAAAGTCAATATCTCAATAGAAGGGCAACAGGAGCAACTTACACAACAGATAGAAGTCCGGTGACTTTCGAAAGTACTCTTTATGACAGAGGCGGTGGCATTAAGGAGTTTAAGGTCTATCACAACGATAAATTAGCATTGATTCAAAAGAATATTAGTGAGAAAGAAGAGCGAAGAATCGAGAAAGAATTTGAATTGCCATTACTTCAGGGGGTCAATAAAATTGAGATTGTGGCTACCAATTTTCAGAACATAGATTCAAAACCACATCGATTGGATATAGAATATACAGGAGAGACATCTGCTATTTCTGATTTGTATGTTTTTGTAATAGGGATCAATGAGTATGAGAACCCTTCCTACAATTTGAATTATGCTTATGCAGATGCTAAATCGTTTTCAGAAAAAATTATAAAAAATTCGGATGAGATCTATAATGAAGTGTTCGTAACTGAAATCTATAATAAAGATGCCACCTTGGAAAATATTGAGTCAAAGATGAGGGAGGTGCAAGAAAAAGCAAGTTTGCAAGATGTTTTCATTTTTTACTATGCAGGACACGGCACGGTGGATGAGGTCAATAATAGCGACTACTATCTAGTTCCGAGCAATGTTACTCAGCTATACGGAGACTCTAAGCAGTTGCAAAAAAGCGGTATTTCCGCAGGTACATTGAAGGAATGGTTAGCATCTGTGAGAGCTCAAAAACAACTGGTTCTGTTGGATGCTTGTCATTCAGGAGAGGCAGTTCAAACCTTTGCAGCAAGAGGAATTAGTTCCGAGGAACGAGCTATTGTTCAGCTGGCAAGAAGCTCTGGTACAGTACTTATTTCAGCGAGTGGTAGCAAGCAGTTTGCAACAGAGTTTCAGGAGTTGAAGCATGGAGCATTTACCTATGCTTTGCTGGAAGCACTGGATGGAAAGGCAGATGGGGGCGATTTAGATAAGAAAATCACTGTGAATGAAATAAAAGCTTATATGGAGGATAGAGTTCCCGATCTCACCAAACAATATGGAGGAGGTAATGCTCAATATCCAACGGGATTTAGCACAGGGCAAGACTTTCCTGTTTTGGTTCTGAAAAAGTAGAGATCTATTTTTAGCTTTAGAACAAGGTAATATTCTAACTTTAAGTTGAATTAATCCTATTCATATGAAGAGTGTACTTTCCTTGGTTGTTATTCTATTCGTTTTGCATCCTGCTTCTCCTCAAAAATTTCTAAAGAAGCTAAAAGAGGCAGTTAATGAACAATTAGATACAGTTCTGGACCCAGAAGCAGGTGAAAATCTCTCTGATAACCGTATGGAATCGGAAAGGCTGAAACAACTTGAAAAAGACACATCAAACTACAATTACATTTTTTCACAAGGAAATAGAGCTTCTTTTTTTGCGAATAGAGCTGGTAAGGAAGGTATATTATTGACTCTGAGTAAGACCTACGAAAACGAAGAGGCAGGAGTTGAAGCGATACAACTAGAAACGTATGAGCAGATTTTCGATTACAATAGATCCGGTGAGCGAGCTATATACATTAATCCCAAATTAGCATACCTGAATTTCATGGAGGCTTTATCAGTGCTGACAGATGAGGTAGGTCTCTTTTCTAATTCCATATTGGATTCCGCTTTTACCATCAATGATTTGGTGGATGTAAACTCCCTCAATATTCAAGAGAAATATGCACTAGGAAAAACAATTGCAAACATTTCCATAGTGATTCATTACGAAGGAAAGTATCATTTATCGGAAGACTTCATCAATGAAACTATTCGATTTTTCGAAGAGGAAATTAGTTCGAAAACGGTGGCTCTTGCCTCATTGTATAATAATCATGCAGTGATTTCACAGTCGCAAGGAAGGTTTACAGATGCTGAAAATTATTTTGATAAGGCAGAGAAAATTTTAAATAAAAATGAAAAGAAAGGATCGCTGGCACATGCTATTCTGACCAGTAATAAAGCGCTACTTTATAATGAGATTGGTCAATACGATGAAGCTAAAGTAGCCATTCAAGAAGCTAAGGAGATTGCGGCTGGAGAGCTTCGTGACAAGGGAAGAGACAATGTGAGTTTTCAAATCAATGAAGGGCTGATTTTTTACAGCAGTGGAGATTACGAACGGGCAGAAGCTATTTTCGATGATATTCTTGAGTTGAAACGAAAACGTGCTGCACAAAATCAAACAGACTATGCCAATGTAGAAAATTACTTGGCGGGAACATTAATGGAATCAGGGAAGCCAGCAAGAGTTCCAGAACTACTCAATGACGCCTTAAGAATTTTTGAAAAAAAGTACAACAAGGATCATCCTGCTTATATCAAAACAAGACATAATCTGGGCAGATACTACATCTATGCTGGTGAAATAGAAACGGCATTGACACATGTCAAATATGTGAATACCAAGTATCTCAATTTTTTTGGGGATAAGCATCCTGACTACTTAAGCTCTTTGGAAGACTTGGCAGTCATTGCGTGGAAGCAAAGCGATTTTGCATCTGCTTCCAACCAGTTCAAGAGGGTAATAGAAACCAATCTCCAGTTAGTAGAAAATTATTTTGGGGCCATGAGTGAGTATGAGAAAGGACAATACTGGGCTAAGGTTCGACCATCTATTTTAAAATTTTATGCCTATGCTGTTGAACGTGGAAATGAAGATCCTTCACTTTTGACAGAGATG
>JBGCFL010000112.1:0-5819 GCA_045106975.1 Ekhidna sp.
TCCACTAAGTTGACTGATCTCGCAATGCCATATATAGGAAAGGTACTAGAGTCCGTTTTCTCTAATGATGATGAAAAAAAGATACGTAAGGATTAAACGTTCATTAGAGATTCTCTTCGTCTCATTTTACCCGCAGGAATTCCAAACATCATTTTGAATCTTCGACAAAAATAGGCTGTATCTTTATAGCCTACGTCTTTTCCAATATCGCGAATACTCTTCTTAGAAGTTCTCAATAAGTTGACAGCTGCTTCCATCCTTTGATACTCAATATAGTCTTGAGGATTAATTCCCGTCAGCATTTTGAAATACTGCCCCACATAGTCTTCAGAAACATTAGCCACATTAGCTAATACCTTATTAGAAAGGTCTTCTGCTATATTCTCTTTGATAAAAGTAAATATATCTATGAGTCGAGGATCTTTAAAGTAAGTGCTATTGGTAGCTAGTTTTTCTACAAATAGACCATTATTTAAAATATGCCTAATAAGTTCTATGACCATGCTTTCCGTGAGCACTTTAACCATTCGCTCTCTCCCTGCCATAGTACTATATGTTTCCTGATTGATTTGCTTAATCAAACCTGCAAGTTTGAAATGCTCTTCAATTTTGAAGCACGGAATATCCAAGGATGCAAAGAAGTTTACTGAATCGAATGCTTTTGCGTCGAACGATACGTAACTATAATGTTCTTGAGTTTGTGGTTCGCTAGAATAGGATCTTAGATACAGGTCTTTATTAGTTAAAAAATCGTCCTTTGATAAAACGGTCGCGTTTCCGGATCCGTATGCGATAGATACAGCCCTTCCGCCCGGAACAAACAAAACATCTCCTTCTTTAGCCGTCTCTTTCTCCTTCCCAAAACGTATTTCACCAGATGTGACAACTACCAAGAAATTTTCTACTTCATAGTTGTTTTCGATTTTCACAGGCTTCAAAATATTAATATTCTTAGCCTTAACGTATCGAATCTCTAATGACTCTATGATTTTATTGTAGTCTTCCATTAGGAATAAAGAGGGTTAATCTAGTACTAAAACACAAAATAATTGGACGAAACTAATAATTTTATGATAGATATCCTAGTGGAAGACCCTTTGCCTGTAAGAATAGTATTGAACTATTTCAATATACTTCTGGAGATTACAATTCTTTGTATTTCAGATGTGCCCTCATAAATCTGAGTGATTTTAGCATCTCTCATTAATCGCTCAACATGAAACTCTTTTACGAAACCATACCCACCGTGAATTTGAACGGCTTCCACAGTGTGTTTCATCGCTACCTCTGACGCGAATAATTTTGCCATTGCACCTTCTCTGGAAAAATCCTCACCTGCATCTTTCAACTGAGCTGCTCTAAGACACATCAATCTAGCAGCTTCAATGTCTGTAGCCATATCTGCCAATTTGAATTGAATCGCTTGATGTTTAGATATTTCCACACCAAATGCCTTTCTTTCTTTCGAGTACTGCAAGGCTAATTCCATTGCTCCAGAAGCAATTCCTAATGCTTGAGACGCGATACCAATTCTACCTCCGTTTAGTGTATTCATAGCAAATGTGAACCCAAAGCCATCATCGCCTATTCTATTTTCTTTAGGAACTTTTACATCTTGAAACATCAGTGAGTGAGTATCACTACCTCTAATACCCAATTTGTCCTCCTTCTTGCCGACTACAAAGCCTTCCATGCCTTCTTCTATAATCAACGCATTTATTCCTTTATGCTTTTTCTCTTTATCAGTCTGGGCTATTACTATGTAGGTTGAAGCAGAGTTTCCATTAGTAATCCAGTTCTTAGTCCCATTGACTAAGTAGTGATCGCCCATGTCTATTGCAGTTGTTCGCTGGGAAGTAGCGTCAGAACCAGCCTCTGGTTCTGAAAGGCAGAAAGCGCCAATTTTATTTCCGGACGCTAGTGGTTTTAGGTATTTTTCTTTTTGTTCTTCATTACCATATTTTTCCAATCCCCAACATACCAATGAGTTGTTTACGGACATACATACAGAAGTAGAGGCATCTACTTTAGAAATCTCTTCCATTGCCAGTACATAAGACACTGAATCCATTCCGCTTCCCCCATACTTAGGGTCAGTCATCATACCCATGAATCCAAGTTCTCCTAGCATTTTTATCTGCTCTGCTGGGAATTGCTGCTTTTCATCACGCTCAATTACTCCAGGTAAAAGTTCCTTTTGTGCAAACTCTCTTGCGGCATCTCTTACGGCTAATTGTTCTTCTGTAAAATTGAAATTCATGGACATTTAAAATTTTTATTTGAAAGGGGTGCAAATATATTAATTGTTCTTAATCGTATAACTACAACTGAAAATCTGATGTTTAGTTCTTTTCGTAGAAAAAGTCATTGATTGTTAAACCAAAACACGCAACTTTGTGTCTTAACAATGAAATTATATTTTTAAACTAATTTTTTATGAAAAAAATCACGAAAAATCTATTACCGCTGATCGCTCTTTTTTCGCTAGTGACTATCATCAGTTGTGAAGAGGATCCAGACATTATTGGAGATCCAGATCCGGATCCAGTTGCAGAGTTTGACGCTAGGTTGAACACAGCAGCTTCTGATTCACTTTCTGCTACAGTATTTTTAACTGACGTTGAAGATTCAAAAGTAGACGTTTTCATTTCTTTCAGTTCTACTGATGAAACAATGAGAAGGCTATATGCTACTATCAATGTACAAGACCAAGGAGCAGAAGCTTATGATCTTCCTTTGTCTGCTGACAAAAAAGCAGATGGTTCTTTAGAATTGGACGGACCTCAGGGAGAGGCTTTTGCAATTAATTTAGATATTCCTACAAGTGGACTGCCTGAATCAGGAACTGTTGTTATGAAGTTTTGGACGACAACTGGAAGAGGTGATTACAGAGATGCTACTAAAAGACAAGCAACTCAGGTTATGACTCTTACTGTTCAAGTTACAGGCGTTAATCCTGATAGAACTTTAGTTGAAACAAATGATGTAAGACTAGTTGCTCCACTTGGAGATGCTTCTTCTGAAACATTTACTTCTAATGTAGATTGTAAAACTTACAAAATAAGTGATGGCGAAGAATTTGCAGCTTTCTGGGATTTCGGGTTCTATTACTTAAACAGTACTGGAGTTTCTTTAGCATCTACTGAAGCTTTCCCTGCATTGTTTGCAAATCCAGATACAGAAACTGGTGGTTTAGTATCAGTGAACGCATTCTTAGGAATTGATGAAACTGAAGTGAACAAAGCTTATTTTGCTATGTCTGATGGGTCTGTAACTTATGATGCTGCTACAGTTGCAAACTTGGCAAATACTCCGGTATCTACTAGTTCAGCACAAGAAATTACTCAGATTGAAGTAGGTGATGAAATTTTCATGCTTGATCAATACGGAAAAAGAGGAATCATTAAAGTCACTGGACTTGTTGGATCTTTTGGATCTGATGGATATATCGAATATGACATCAAATTAGAGAAGTAAAATTCACTAATGTTCAAAATAAAAGGGAAGCACTTGCTTCCCTTTTTTATGTCTAAATCTTATTTGTAAAAGTATGATGCGCGCTCAGTTTGCAATCAACTTCATTCAAAATGATACAAAAACACCATAGTACCCACAAATGCGGGTTTCTTTTCTCCTTTGATTTCTAAAGTGGCTTCTACTTCGGCTTTTGAGATGCCACGAAGGTTAGCAAGCGCCTTTAGCTTAGCTGTTAGTTTTACCTCACTATTTACCTTAACAGCTTGACCAAATTTTAGTTTCTCAATACCATAGTTCACTAACATTTTCACATTATTGAACTGTGCAATTTGTTCCCATAAATAGGGCATGAGTGAGAGCGTCAAATAACCATGCGCAATAGTAGATCCGAATGGACTTGCTTCAGCACGCTCTTCATCTGTATGAATCCATTGATGATCAAGTGTAGCATCCGCAAATAAGTTGATCTGGTCTTGTGTGATCTTGTGATATTCAGACTCTCCCATGATCTTTTGAAGATACTCCTCGAACTCTGCGTGATTATTTATAACAATTTTGGCCATTGAAGTAGATTTTAATTGAGAAACAAAACTAAGAAAGTATGTTTAAAGTGTATTTAAACTAAAGCTAATTAAGATTTTGTTTGTGAAGCATGCTTAGCTGTCATTGGATAGATGATACCAACTTTTTGAAGTTGGATAGATCTTCATCACCAAAATGGAGGTGTGTCACAAACCTCACTAATCCTTTCCCAAATCCAACGGTTTTAATTCCTTTCTTTTCCAGCTCTTCCAAAAACCATTTTTCAGAGAGACCTTCCTCCAGTTTTGCTATGACGATGTTGGTATCTACAGGCATCACCTCTTCTATAAATTGAAGCTCTTTAAGAACTTTTCCTATTTCCTCTGCTCTGCTGTGGTCAGCTATAAGGCGATCAATGTTATGGTCCAAAGCATAGATACAGGCAGCTGCCAAATATCCAGCCTGTCTCATTCCCCCTCCAAGCATCTTTCTAACCCTGACTGCCTCTTTCATGTCTTTTTCCATACCTAATAATACTGAGCCTATAGGCGCTCCAAGCCCCTTGGAAAAACATATAGATATTGAGTCAAACAAGTACCCATATTCTTTTGGGTCATCATCAGTTTTCACTATCGCATTAAAAAGACGCGCACCATCAAGATGGAGTTTAAGACCATTTTCTGTGCATACTTTTCTTATTTTTTTTATTTCATCTAAGTCATAGGTACTTCCACCTCCCTTATTCATCGTGTTTTCTAATACAACTAGCTTGGACTTTGGAAAATGTATATCGTCCGGATTGATGCTTTCTTCAATTTGCTCAGCAGTTATTCTACCACGATTTCCTTCCAGCAGCTTGGGCGAGACCATTGAATTAGACATCATTCCGCCACCTTCGTAAAGGTATACGTGAGAGTGTTTGTGACAGATCACTTCATCTTGAGGTTGGGTGTGAATTCTCATTGCGATCTGATTGGTCATGGTGCCTGAAGGACAGTATATAGCCGCTTCCATTCCAAATAGATTGGCTATTTTTTCTTGTAGAGCATTCACCGTAGGATCATCTCCGAAAACATCATCACCAACCTCAGCGGCCGTCATTGCTTCAAGCATCTCTTTGGTTGGCTTTGTTATTGTATCGCTTCTTAGATCAATCATGTCTATTTATGGTTTTGTGTGAGAATCCATTCTGAATGTTTCCACGGCTCCCATGGAACTGCCGCTAGATTGACATTAGGATCAATGAGATCAGAAGATGGATTGCCGTTTAAAGATACTTTTGAGGTCACATAAACAGCTATTTTTTTTCCGTTAACAGCCTCTTTTTTCGCTAGATGTTGAGCGAATTGCCAGATCATATCAGGCTGCCCCCCCATACTTCGCCATTGACTAGTAGTAAGATGATCTCTTAATATAACTTTCGTCCTTTCACCAGACTCATCTTCTACTTCTATTTTTAAATTAGAAGACTTTGACCGAAGCATCATTTGCCAAGCCATTCTGTGGCCTTCTTCTGTAAAATGAACGTCTCCTTCATAGAGATGATGCCTTAGAGGCAATGCGATTTGAATGATGAAGTAAATAGCAAAAGCGATAGACCAATTTTTTGATAGCGTTTGAGGTATAATATCTGCTTTGAGTTTCTTTTTAAAAAAAATGCTTCTAATGGTCTCCGGTGGAAAAAAGAATGCCGTAAAAGCAATCATCAAAAATGGGAATATCCCAATTTGGAATACGGCAGCATTGAATAGATTGAAAAAGATGGAGAGTCCAAAACCAATTTTTCTTGTTGGTTTGTATAAAAGCAAAAAAACGATAAG
>JBGCFL010000113.1:0-5151 GCA_045106975.1 Ekhidna sp.
CCACTTTCTCCAGCTTTCGTTTTGATCTCAAGTGTTAACTCACCAATGTTCTTGGCAGTTTCCTGAGCATCTTTGATTGCTTTCTCAGCTTTGTGAGCAGCTTGACGAATGTTTTCGTCAATCATCTTTTTGTTAGAAGCACTAGCAATAATTGCTATTCCTCTTGGAATCAAAAAGTTTCTGCCATATCCAGGTTTAACAGTTACTGTGTCATCCTTGTAACCCAGTCCTTGTATATCTTCTCTTAGTATAACGTCCATCTTAGTAATTATTTAAGGGAATCTCCAACATATGGCATCAAAGCTATGTGCCTTGATCTCTTAATTGCTTGACCCACTTTTCTTTGGTATTTCAAGCTTGTTCCAGTCAATCTACGAGGAAGAATCTTACCTTGCTCGTTTACAAACTTCATCAAAAAGTTAGGATCTTTATAGTCAATGTACTTAATGCCACTCTTCTTGAATCGACAGTACTTATCCTTCTTTTGTTCTCTGTTTATTGGTTCGTTTTGTAGTGTCATTTCGCTACCTCCTTTTTCTTTTCGTCTTTCTTTTGATTGAATTCACCCTTCTTTCTACGCTGATTGTAAAGTATAGAGTGTTTGTCTAGTACAGTAGTGAGGAACCTCATCACTGCTTCTTCTCTCCTGTACTCCGTTTCAAGCTTCTGTACTACAGATGGATCTGCTTCGAATTCAAAAAGATTATAAAACCCTGTGGTTTTATGCTGAATTGGGTAGGCTAATTTTCTTAGACCCCAGTTCTCCTCATTGATAAGCTTTGCGCCATTATCAGTAAGAACTTTTTTGAATTTTCCGACAGTATCCTTCATCTGAGTCTCAGATAAAACGGGAGTTAAAATGAATACCGTTTCGTAATTCTTTGTCATGATTAAAAATAAATTATAGAACTATGTTAAAAAATGAGGTGCGAAGGTAACTATTAATTGAGAAAAGGCAATGATGTTAGCTGAAAAGCATTTGTTTAATTGAAGGAATAATCAAAGCCATTTATTTTTTCTCCGAATGCCTGATGATTAAGTCTATGAATCGATTTCCGTATACATCTAACTTTCTTTTACCGACTCCACTGACTTTGATGAACTCTTCAGAATTCATCGGAAGTGTATTTTCTATATTTCTTAGTGTCTTGTCGCTAAATACTAAGTAAGGAGGGATTTTTTCTTCTTTAGAGATTTGCAACCTCAGTTTTCTCAATTCTTCAAAAAGCGCACCAGTTTGATAATTATCAGGTGCACTATGCTTTTCTTCTTTTGATGAGTCCTTGATTACTGGCTTTGTAAGTTCTACTGGTTCGTTCTCAAAGAGTACTTTTTTAGCAAATTCAGTCAGCCGAATAGCATTTTTGTCATGAAAAGCTATCTCCATTAGTCCAAGATTTATAAGCTGAACTGCATAATGCTGCATATCACGAAGGGAGATACTGGAGGTAATGCCGTATGTTTTCAATTGATCGTACCCTTTGTCTAACACTTGAGCGTTTCTTGATCCACGCATTACATCTATGACCACCCCGATTGCTTCGCTTTGTTTCAATCTAGCTATTGTGGATAGAATTTTCTGTGTCAGAACAGTGCCATCAAAAAATGTAGGAGGATTTTTACAGACATCACAGTCTCCACAGTCCTCGGAAGTCAATTCTCCAAAGTAGCTGAGCAAGACTCGTCTTCTGCAAGAAGTAGCATCTGCAAATTGTTTCATTCTATCCAGCTTGGCTATCTGCATATCTGCATTGGGCGCATCGTTCATAAATCTTTTAAGAAGTGCGACATCTGCAAAAGAATGGAATAGGAGCGCATGGGATGATAATCCATCTCTGCCGGCTCTACCAATTTCTTGATAATACCCTTCTATGTTTTTAGGCATATTGTAGTGTATCACCCATCTCACATTTGATTTGTCAATACCCATTCCAAAGGCAACTGTAGCACAAACAATTTGCACTTTATCATAAATGAAATCTTCTTGCACTTTTGACCGATCATCGGTAGCTAATCCTGCATGGTAAGCTTTAGACTTCAATCCCTTCGCATTTAGTTTGTCGGATAGTTCTTCAGTAGACTTCCGACTAAGACAATAAATTATTCCTGACTCTTCTGGTCGCTTCTCAATAAAGGTCAAAATTTGTTTGACCCGATCATCAGAATTTCTTACTTCTAGGGATATATTGGGTCTATCGAATGAGCTTAGAAACTGTTTGGCATCTGCGATGTTGAGTTGATCAACTATGTCTTGTCGAGTGGCTTTATCCGCAGTTGCTGTTAGTGCGATAAATGGGATATTGGGAATTCCTTGCTTTAGATAACCGAGCTGCTGATATGACGGGCGGAAATCATGACCCCAAGAGGAAATACAATGTGCTTCATCTACAGCGATACAGCTTATGGTTTCTTCCGAAAGTAAATGTTGAAAATTTGAAAGGCTCTCTGGAGCTATGTAGAGCAATTTAATCTCCTTGGACTGAATCCGCTTTAAAGTTTTTTGCTGCGCCTCTGATTCTTGACTACTATTTAGAAATGCAGAGGGTATACCATTGGCATTGAGACCGTCAACCTGATCTTTCATTAACGCGATTAAGGGAGATATAACTAGTGTTAACCCTTCAAAAAGAAGTGCAGGTAGCTGAAAACACATAGATTTTCCACTACCTGTAGGCATGATTACTAAGCAATTTTTGCCGCTCAGAACAGATTCTATTATGTCCAGTTGCTTTGGACGGAAGTTCTCATATCCAAAATACTGTTTGAGGGTTTGCTTAAGTTTTTCTTCGGTTACATTCACGATAGTTCGCCGTAATTCAGGGTTTATTTATGGATAGCGGTGTAGCTTCGTAAAGCTAACTAAATGATCCTTGATTACGATACAATACGGCCTAGCTACTTAGGACTTTTGTTCAAACAAAGAAGATAATAGAGATCGTTAATGTGAAGTTGTGATAGCTTATGAGCTTTTCATGATGAAGCCTTTGAAATCACTTCACCATGAAGGACCCTTTACCCATTAGGTAATTGTCCGTGTATACTTCTACTTTATGTTGACCAACACTATAGTCACTTCCTTTGTCGTATAGGTAGGTAACTAATTGACTGTTTTTGTCATATAGAATTTCTTGTGTTGCTGTGTAGAACATTTCCCTACCTTCGAAAGTGAATGACCCTGATCCTCTTGTCACATCAAAAAGGACATTGCCATCAGGTCCAATGACTCTTAACAGTAAATCTTTACCCTCGATTGGTGCGATCTGATTTTCTAATACACTAAATTGAATTTTGAGTTGATTGATGTGTCTATTTCTAAATTCACCTTCTCTTTCTCTACCACCTTCACTTACAGCATAGGTTTTCATACCTTCAATTTGCAAGCGGGAAGCCACAGCCACCTTACCTGCCAACTCTTCTTTGTTTTTCTCTAGCTGCTGTATGGATTGATTTAATTGATTTTTTTCAACCTTTAATGTCGTGTTTTCTTCGGCTAATTCTTCATTGATTTTTTGAAGTTCTTCTATTTCAGAATCTTTAATTAGCAGTAATTCTTTGTACCCATCTACTCTGTTATTTAGTTGCGTGATCTTACTTCGTTGATTTTTGTCTCTAGAAATGAGAGACCTTTTGTCTTCCTCTAGTTGCTGCTTCAAAGCAGTTAATGTGTCTATGTTGCCGCCAAGCTCTTTGATCGTTAGTATTTTTTGATCAAGTTCACTTGAAATAGAATCCAGTTTTAAATAGGTGTTTGATATTTCAGTTTCTTGAAGTGCTTTTTCCGCTTCAAGGTTCTGGTTTTGATTATAGAAAAACACAATAGCTGCTATCAATAGAAATATCAGTATTAAGAAGAGCGGAGTTCTGTTTTTCTTTGGATTTAAGTATTCAGGTTGATTATCAGAGGAGCTATTTTCTTGCATGTTCTTCAATTTTGGAGTGCAAAAGTAGCTAAATGAATACGTTTTTAGAACTTCAGTTTGAAATGTTGTTTGGGCATTTCTTGATTGGGGAAAATGAGTCCTGCTTGAAATACGTCAATCGTTAGGGGAAATCTATTATCGTCTTTAATCTCGTTCCATTTTGATAGCATGTCTTCTGACCAGTAAATATCGTGGATGATGATGCATTTTACTGTTGGGTGATGAGTTATGATGTTTTCTAAGTAAAACTCAATTGCGCTAGATCGGTGATCAGCATCTAAAAAGATAACATCAGGTTGATGTTTTATTAGTGCAGGAACGAATTCATCGTAGATACTTCCTAAGATCAATTCGATTTTGTCATCCTTTTGATCAATGAAAAGCTTTTTTGCAACATCATGAATGATAGGTGAACCTTCAATGGTGATGACTTTCTTACAGGACGCTGAGCGAGATAGATAAAGAGTGTTTATTCCCAATGATGTACCTGACTCGAGTGCAGAGTGAGCGTCTAGGTAACTAACAAGTAAATTTAAAAAGGAGGAAAATTTAGGCTGGCTCAGGGATGTTTTTGCTACACTAGAAAGAGTTTTTCTTTTGCTTTTCTCTTCTTTGAAATCTACAACATCAATCTCTCGACTGTCCTTTTTTAATTGCCTTCTGAGAAGTTCAATCTCCTTAATAGACCTTTTCGGAGCTTTTTTCACAGCTTCATTGTAGAGTTTAAATACAAATGGTGAATGTAGCGAGTGAGCTCCTTTGGCAGTCAGTAGGTGACTTAGGAAATGTTTTGCTCTAAAAAGCAATAGAGAAATCACCGTTTGTTAATTCAGTTTGAAAGGAACAATCATGTAGAACTCTGGAATCTCTACATTAAAAAGACGTCCGTCAATGATTCTCTCCATGGTATAAAATCCGCCCATTTTCCCCATACCTGAGCGTAAATTGCATCCAGAGACATACTGATGTATTTCACCTGGTTCCAAAATTGGCTGCTTACCTACAACACCTTCACCATCCACTTCGTGTTTTGGATGAGTAGCGTCTATGATATCCCAGTGTCTTGCTTTAAGCTGAACGGTACTATTTGAGCTGTTTTCGATCGTGATTCTGTAGGTAAATACAAAGTGTTCATTGGCCGGTTGCGAGTGCTCCTGCTGATAGTTTGTTTCCACTGAAACTTTAATTCCTTTAGTAGTACCTGTAATCATCGTTATTGCGGACAATTTAA
>JBGCFL010000114.1:0-4376 GCA_045106975.1 Ekhidna sp.
TCATGTGAGCATGATGGAGAAGATTTAGAGATTGGATTCAATGCCAAGTTCTTAGTAGAGATGCTAGGAAATATTGATTCATCTGAAATCACTATTAAGCTGAGTGCACCTAATAAAGCAGGAATTATTGTGCCAAGTGAAAAAGATGATGAAGAGGACATCTTGATGTTAGTGATGCCTGTGATGTTGAATAATGCGGTTTAAGTTTTTTTGGAGTTAAGATTTAAGACGAAAGATATTAGAGCTAAGACTTAAGAAAAAATCTGGATAAGTGATGCTGAGAGGTATCACTTTTTTGTTTAAGATGCATTGTGATTAGATGTTTACTCTTAGGTTTAGTTGAATTCAATTTTTAACAAAAAAATATTCTCGCAAACCTGAAGTATTAATGTTTGAGGTGTAATTTTCATGAAAAAACATATGAAAAACATAAAACTAGTTATTTGCCTTTTCTTCTTTATGTCAATAGGATACTCAGCTCAATCACAATGGAGATTGGCTGGAGGTGTAAACTTATTGACCACTCCATTTTTTGAAAACGTTCCTAAATATCAATTAGGAGTGGAAGCCAACTATTTTATGCAGAGTTCATTTGCATTGACTGGTGGATTAGAGTTCATTGAAAAAGACGTAGCAGGTTCTTTAGGTATGAGGTACTATCCCATTGATCCCGTTTTTCTAAGAATGAGAGGGATTCTTTCAGCAGACTCTGATCTTGCCTTAGGTATGGGCTATGCGATAAAGCTCAATAAGAAATGGCGAGTGGAAACCATGGCCGATTATTTTGCAGTCAGTAGCAATTTTGCCATTAGGTTAGGACTAGGAGTAAGTTTGAAATAGCTGGTGTTCGAGTATAATTTGAAAAGGTAGTTTGTTACCTATTTATAAAATTAAAAGGTCTTACGAAATCATTCGTAAGACCTTTTGCATGTTCAGTGTTTTGTTCGAATAGTTCTTTAACAACAACTTTCTGCTTCACTTCCTTCTATTGAAGAAGTAAATGGCATGTTTCCACCACATCCTTCAAAGATGCCGTAGTGTACATCCCAAGTGCCATGAAAGTCAAAATACTGTTTGAACCTAGTATCATGAAGCATTTTGTAGGTGTTGCCACAAACAGTGATCATTTTTCCTTTAGGGAAGTAGTGGTGATCGTCTAGCATGAAGGCCATTTCATTTTCAGGAATCCCGCCTTTGTAAGCTACTGCTTGACCGTAATCTTCACAATCAGATTCTAGGCCATCAATTTTCATCAGTCTATAAGTAACAGAATAGAAGGATATGTCTCCGACCAATTCTTCCACTTCTTCATTCTCTATGGTAATGGGTTTATCTTCCACTGCTCTAGGATCAGTAAATCCTGCTTTCTTGGCAATGTTCAAAAAGTCATTCCAGTACAAAGCTCCACTCAGACACTCTCCCCACAAAACTTTGTCATTTTGAAGAGCTTGAGGTACTCGTCTATCGCTATATACATCTGAGAAGTACATTTCACCACCTGGCTTCAATAGGTCATATGCATCGTTCAATACCTTTTGTTTGTCAGAGGCAAGATTGATGACACAATTGGAGATGATGATATCAAATGATTCTTTCTCAAGATTCAGCTCATCGAGCTTTTCAATGTTCCCTTTGATGAACTCCACATTGGATTTGTCATATCCAAAGGCTTCTCGATGATGTTCTTTATGATCATTGGCTACTTTCAATTGCTCATCTGTCATATCTACACCTACAACAGATCCATTTTCGCCTACTAACTTCCCAGCGATATAACAATCTCTTCCACTTCCAGATCCTAGGTCTAATATGCGTAATCCTTCTACTGCTGAAGGAATAGTTAAGCCACATCCGTAATACTTGGCCTGCACTTCGTCTGCGACCAATCTTAGAGCCTCCAAAATGTGTTTAGGAGGTTTTACCAATGTGCAACATGCATTGGTTTTTAAATCTTCTGATTTTTCTAATTCGGAACCGTAGTATTCTTGTACTTCCTCGTGAATATTGCTCATGAATGATGGAATTTCTAATTTATAATTGAACGAACAGTGAAATACTGCTTTGTGTTCAAGTCAAGTTCAAAATTAAGCATTCGTTTGCCTGATTGATTGCTGTTGTTCTGACATTTAACTCACTTATTTGTCAAAAGCCTTCAAACTATTCCATCCTCCTCCATTATGCACATTTTCAAAACCATTTGATTTGAGAATGCTCTTAGCAGAAGCACTCCTCATTCCGCTGGCACAGCAAGTAATGACAGGCTTGTTTTTATCCAGTTTATTTAGTCCAGTTTTTAATTGATCCAAAGGAATGTTTATGGACTTGTTAAGATGACCACTTGCATACTCAGCTTTTGATCGCACATCAACTATGGTAGCTCCATTGGCAAGGAGTTCTGCCATATCTGCTCCACCGCCAAAAAGGGTTTTAATAAATTGGATCATGTTATTTTTTCCTCGTAGATAGGCCAAATGGCAAGTAAAGAGGACATGTACCTATAAAACTTGTAGCAATGAAAATAACTGCAACAGCTAGTAAAATAGTAGCCACTAACCCAGACATTATGCCTGCGTAGTAAAATGCTATAATGGCAATGGCTGCTAAAATTCTCACAACCTTATCAATCGAACCAATATTCTTTTTCATATCTGACTTATTTTTAGAGTAAATGTATGATGCCTTTTGATGTTTGTTTGTAACATTTGTCACATGAAGAACTGATTTACTTCATAATCCTAAATTGGTCTTAACTACACTTCTAAATAATAGTGTTAGTGAGAAAGACGTTAAGGTGAGTTACAAGTAGTATTCTTTTAACAAATTCCAGAATTCATCCGTATAGGACTGATCTCTTTTACGGATGATGATCTCGTTTTTCGATACGACTGATTCTTGAGAAGAAAACTGCCCCATCATTCTGAATATCTGACCTTCTTTTTTATTTCTAACGAGTGTGAGTTTATTCAAGAAGAGACCTGCTTTTTTCGCTTCTATTATGAACTGAGTCATCTCGTATTCGGGGTATAAGATGTAAGCGTTTCCTGTTGTGTTGATGTTCTTCAAAACGCCATTAATTAACTCCTCTACAGGAAGATGGTCGGAGTGAATGGCTTGATTTTTACCAACTTGCTGCCCTTTAAAATTGTCTTTAAAAAAGGGAGGATTACAAATGATGAGATCATATTTCTTATTTGATGCAAATTCTTGTAGTGAGCTATGAGTACATTTTAGCCTGCTGCTCCATAGTGATTGATTAAAATTATTCGAGGCTTCAGTGTGAGCATTCTTGTTCATCTCCAATGCTTCTATCTCCGTGCTTTCAGTTACCTGTGCAAGCATAAGGGAAAGAAGACCAGTGCCGGCTCCAATATCCAGTACCCAGCCAGGTGGAGATGCAGCGATTTTATTTGCTACCCAAGCTCCAAATAAGCAACCGTCAGTAGTTACTTTCATGCCTGATCTTTCCTGATTGATCAAAAATTGCTTGAATTGAAAGTAGGTATTCGGCATTAGGCTAAGATAATCATGACTCTTACAGTGCAATCATTTTTAGAAGATGAAAGTGATTGTGATACGCTTCAATCTGTTCTCAAATTATTAGCAGGGTTAATCCTAGCTATTTTGTTGACTTGCCAGAAGATGACTACTTCAATAATTCTTCTTATCACATGAAGCGAACATCACTTCTTAATTAACTTAATGGTTTGGTTCTCAGTTTTTAGAAAGTAGATCCCATTAGGCAATCGGGTTACATCTATGTCTGCTGACTCCTCTCGATATTGGATATCAATTTGATCAATCATGCTATGACCGTTCATGTTGAAAATGGTGACTTTAGAAGCTTCATCCATGCCAATAATTACAGCCTTAGTAGTAACTGGGTTGGGATAAATGCTCAAATGCTTATTAAGGGTATTACGTGTATCTAATCGTTCTATATTAGAATAAGTAAACTGTCCATCATGATCGATTTGTATTAACCGGTAATAAGATATTCCTTGATGGGGTGCAGAGTCAACTTTTTGATAAGTCAACACATCGGATGAATTTCCAGCACCTTTCACCTGCATAATCTTTTTCCAAGAAGAAGCGTCAACCGATCGCTCAATGACAAAGTAATCATTGTTAGTTTCAGAAGCGGTTTGCCATTCAATGATTACTTCTGTTCCATCATTGGATACATTAAAAAATACCAACTCAATAGGGAGTGGTGCAGCGCTCATGCCTTGTGATTCAAAATATCCTTGGGGATAGATCCATGGACCGAACACCTGTCCATTAAGTGAGGTTACGGGATCGTATTTGATCCTGGCTCTTACTTTAGTTTGAGCGGCAATTTTAGTGATATCATTTGTGAGCTGCATACCAGCTATCCC
>JBGCFL010000115.1:0-22954 GCA_045106975.1 Ekhidna sp.
TGATCCTGCACCTGCTATGATCATGCAAGGTCCGTCTACATTTACGACACCTTCTCGTTGTGGAGGGTTGAGTTCATCTAAGTAACTTGCCTGCGCTTCTGCCATGTGGCAAATCTATTTTATTTGAGGAAGAAAAATCTTTCTTTTATGAAACAGTATTGAGCAATGATTCAATTTTGTATTGTGAAAACAAAGCCCTAGAAATGGGTGTTATAGATTGATTAAAAACCAAAGTGAAAAGCATCTTCTCAATTAAGTGTCGAAACTACCCAAGGAAAACCAGTTCATAGATATTTCTGATTACGGAAGACCAGTGGCGAAAGTCATTGCGAATGCATTAAAGGATAGTTCACTTACGCCGATTCATGTTACTCATGCATTTATCGTTTCCGGTTTGCTTGCGGTATGGAGTATTTTGGAGGGATACTTTTGGGCAGCAGCTTTTTTCCTTATATTAAAATCCATTTTGGACGCTGCAGATGGTGAGCTAGCTAGAGTTAAGGCCACACCGTCATACACAGGTAGATACTTTGACTCGATTGCAGATATTTTATTGAATGCACTCATCTTGAGCACTTTGTGGTTTTTGACAGAAGCAAATGGGTTACACACTTTACTCGCTTTTCTGGGATTGCAACTACAAGGAACAATTTACAATTACTACTACGTGATCCTTAGGAATAGATTTGATGGTGATACTACCAGTCGAATATTTGAAAAACATCCACCCAAAGCCCTAGAAGGTGAAAGTCAAAAGAGCGTGAACGTTCTTTTCTATCTCTATAGAGGACTCTATGGCGTTTTTGACAAAACAATTTATTTGTTAGATAGAAGCGCTGTGAATAGTCTTTGGTTTCCTAATTGGTTCATGACTATTGTGTCATTATTGGGACTTGGATCTCAGCTGCTTATCATGAGCCTCTTTTTGGTTTTAGGATTAGAGGACTATATCATTCCTTTCTTTCTAGGATATACATTGATGATTTTTCTTCTGATCGCAATACGAAAAATATTTGGAAGAACTGAATCCAATTTTTCTGGTGTAAAAAAAATGTGAGTAGCGTAAATCACACCACTCACATTTTAGCGTATTGTAAAATTATATTACTTCTTCTCTTGCCTTCCTTTGGCTTCTACCATTACTTTATCAATGACGTAGTTGATTTTATCAACAACGTCTTTAATTCCCTTTTCTTTATCGTCTTCCAGTAACTCTACATGGTTTAGAAACAGAGTAATTTGGTGAGAAAGCTCAGATTTACTTACCACTATTTGTGGAGCTTCACTACTCGGATCATCTTGCAATTTTTCATGAAAAATGCGATTAAACTCATCATTAGAATTGGTCATTTCTGCAAGTAAGTCAGCTACACCAGATTGACTGATCTCTGTTCGTCTAGTTTCTAATTCGTCAATCAAGGTCTTCATTACCTCACTTTGAGCGATGTATCCAAGACTGTACAGACTGAATCCATGCTTTCTTACTATCTCCACTAATGCTTCTCCAGCTACTTTGGTAATTGGCTCAGAACGATAAGATGCTGAGAGGACTCCATACTTAAAAGCCTGAAACGCATCATCACGATGCAAATCTGCTTGCTGTACTTTCGCGGCATAGACGTTGGAAAGACTTTCATTTAGTGCATTTGATAAAATATCAGATGCCTCACTTGTCTTTTTGATTCTCTTTTCTAAGATTTCTTCAAAGGCTGAATTTTTTGTGCATTGAGCAAGTCTATCAGCAGTCTTGATGAGCTCTTCGGAAGTCAATAACGAATACGAAAGTTGTTTTAACATTAGGTTAAGTTTAATATATATGAACCCGAAAATAAGAGAGAAGAGTTTTAAATAAAACAGGATATTCCATTTTTTTATTGCACTGGCCAGAAACTAACAAAAAAGGACTCTTTTAATGTTTTACGAAATGCCTATGCTCGATACATTACAAAATACCAGCAATTAAAAATCCTAAGTAAGTGCCCAAACCAGACCCCAATGATCCAGCTAGAATGGCCGGTAAAAGAAGATCATTTCTCTTAAAGCTCTTTGCCAGCGCCAATGCAGTGCTGGCTCCTCCGATGTTAGCTTGAGAAGCTATGGCTATAATAGACCAATCCGACTTCATTAGCCAACCACATCCAATTATGAAAAGACCATGAATAAGCACAATCATCGACGTAAATAATAAGATGTCAAAAGCATGAGCACCAACATCGATTAATGCCGATATTTCACAAAAAGCTCCAACAACAGCTAAAAAAAGATAGATGGAGAACATACCGAGTAATCGAGCTCCTGAGATCTGCTGAACAGTCTTGATTTGAGCCATAACAAGCGCAATGGTTGTTAGAATTAGAATAGATGGAACATTCAAACCAATTGTAGTAGCAAATTCCGCCAGATAATCAGATAGCATAATAGCCGCAACACCGAAAAATAATATAAGTGACAGATGCATTGGATTCACAGCTTCTTTTTCATCCGTAATTTCTTTTGCATCACTTTCTGAAGTCACCCTATTGGTAGGTCTGAGCTTATTCATAAGTGCAGGAATACTAAGTGTGACGACCATCCAAATAGCGGTAATAATGTTGTCAGCTACGACAACCCCTGTATAAATAGCACCGTCTTTCACAACGTCATAATGTAGAGCCACAGCATTGAAATTAGCACTTCCGCCAGTATAAGTTCCCGTTAGCATTCCTGCAATAGCTGCATAATTGGCACCAAACACTTCTGTATAATTAATGCATTGAAGCGCCACCACTACGCCAATGATTGTGCCCAAGGAGCCAAGGACAAAAGCGGTCAGCATTGGGATGCCCGCTTTTCTCAATTCTTTTAGGTTTACTCCAAGAAGTAAGAAAAAAATACTTGCAGGAGCTACATACTGAAAGATGACGCCATAGAGTGGACTAGCATTGGAGGCAGAAGGAATCCAACCTAAATTGGCAACAATGGCACCTAGTATGATGACCAGCAGTGAACTACTAATGTGCTTAAGAAATGTGTGCTTGCAGAGCCATTCACTGATGAATATCAAGAAAAGCAAAAAAGCAATAATGTAAATGGGAGAGTAAATCATTTGATTGGAAAGATATAACACATTAATTAGTGATCAAAAGTTACTAATTAGCCTTTCAACTGTTTCTCTTAATTGGTTTGGTCTAACTTCACCATCCCCTATGAAAGACCTTCTTCTCATCACTCCGCCTTTTACTCAACTCAATACGCCATACCCAGCAACGGCTTATTTGAAAGGCTTTTTGAATACCAAAGAGATCAGTTCATTTCAGATGGATTTGGGTATAGAAGTTATCCTACAATTGTTCTCTAAGGAGGGGTTAAAGAAGGTATTTGAGGAGGCCAGTTCGAGGCAGACTATTAAATCTGAAAATGCGCAACGCATCTATGCTTTGAGAGGTGAATATGTGGAGACAATAGATGCTATCATTTCCTTCTTGCATGGGAAGAATCCTACCATGGCTCGTCAGATATGTACTGAGTCTTTCTTACCACAAGCATCCAGTTTCGATCAGCTAGACGAATTGGATTGGGCATTTGGTAACATGGGTATGCAGGACAAAGCAAAGCATCTTGCTACACTTTATCTAGAAGACCTGTCCAACTTTATAGTAGAGTGTATTGATGAAAATTTTGGGTTTAGTAGATATGCGGAGAGCCTAGGAAAAAGCGCCAATGCTTTTGATGAACTCTACGAACATCTGAAAGCAGAACCAACCTATATCGATGAAATCACTTTAAGAATACTTAGAGAAAGGGTGAAAGAAATCAATCCTAAGATGGCTTGCTTTTCAGTTCCATTTCCTGGAAATCTGTACAGTGCTTTTCGATGTGCTCAATACATCAAGCAGGAACATCCAGACATGGTTGTGGCAATGGGAGGGGGCTTTCCCAATACAGAACTGAGAGACCTCAAAGATATTCGTGTTTTTGACTTTTTTGATTTCATTACGCTCGATGATGGTGAGTTACCAATAGAGCTTTTGATGAGGCATATTTCACAATCAGACAGTAGCTCTACATTCAAGCGGACACTACTGAAAGAAAAGGACCAAGTCGTTTTCAATAACTCATCCACTCATCCTGATTATAAGCAGAGTCAGGTAGGGACTCCTGATTATTCTGACTTGCTACTGGATCAGTATATTTCTGTAATAGAGATAGCTAACCCGATGCACAGTCTTTGGAGTGACGGCAGATGGAATAAGCTTACCATGGCACATGGATGCTACTGGGGCAAATGCACCTTTTGTGATATTTCGCTGGATTACATTAAACTCTATGAACCAATAGCTGCCCGAACGCTGGTAGACCGAATGGAGGAGCTGATAGAGCAAACAGGAGAGACCGGTTTTCACTTTGTGGATGAAGCTGCACCGCCTGCACTAATGCGAGAATTGGCCTTGGAAATTTTGAGTAGAAAACTAACCGTCACTTGGTGGACCAATATTCGCTTTGAAAAAAGCTTTACCCAAGACCTATGTCAGTTGTTGCAGGCGTCAGGATGCATTGCCGTATCAGGAGGGTTAGAGGTGGCCTCTGATCGTTTATTGGATTTGATTGATAAAGGAGTGACCGTAGAACAGGTAGCTCAAGTCACAAGCCATTTCAAAGAAGCCAACATCATGGTCCATGCATATCTCATGTATGGCTATCCTACTCAGACTGTACAGGAAACAGTAGATAGTTTAGAAATGGTCAGACAGCTGTTTGAACAAGGGGTTTTGCAGTCAGGCTTTTGGCATCAGTTTGCTCTTACGGCTCATAGCCCCGTTGGTTTGAACCCATCAGACTATGGAATCATCCCTGATCTTAAGACTATTTCTTTTGCCAACAATGACATTGACTTTACAGATTCAACAGGCATTGATCATGGTCAATTTAGCTTTGGATTGAAGAAGTCGCTCTATAACTACATGCATGGAATCTGTTTTGATTACCCATTGCAAGAATGGTTTGACTTCAAAATACCAAGAACGACTATTCCTTCCAACTATATCGAAAGTTGTCTAGAATCAAGTGCTTTGATTAGTACTAAAGCTACTGCAAGGATTGTCTGGTTGGGAGGAGAACCACAGGTAAAACCAAAAGGACATAAACTACAACTCATTTTTCATGACAAGAAAGAGAGCTTCCAAATAAGCACAGAAAAGGGAAAAGGGGAGTGGCTGATTGCAGTCTTGCAAAGACTGAGTGCTCAGAAAAAGTCCATGACTTTTGCTCAACTAAAAGCCGATTTTGAAACAGAATTAGAAGACTTTGAATTGTTCTGGTATTCCAAGCCTGTCAATGTCTTGAGAGAGAATGGGTTGTTGGTTTTGTAGATTTCTAAAAGTCACAGAACAGAGTGATGAAATAGGGAGAGTACGCGTTTAATATCTACATAGCGGTGTAACGCGCACTCATTGTATTGTATCGTCCTAAAATAAGTTTACAGGTTTAACATATAGTCCTATTAGGAATTTACAATTCTAGTTAGTCCTGTGATTCGTTTACAATGTAATATGATTTCCATAATTTTTCATTGAGATTCGTGGGGACACGAACCTTGGCAGAGATAAAAGATTTCCATTCGCAGAGATTCTTACATGCTCAGGCAACCATTCCGCCCAAAGACGCATTCTTGTAGATATGAGTGATGTCAAAGGATTGCTTCTGATTAGTTTTTTGTTTTGCTGTACAGCTTCCTTTTCTCAGTTGACAATACAAGGGAAGGTCCTTACTGAAGTAGGAGGGAAACCTATTTCATACGTCAATATTGGGATATTAAACTCCAGCTTTGGTACTATTTCCAACTATGATGGTAGTTTCTACATAACCATACCATCCACTCATGCCAATGAGGATTTGATCTTTTCGGCTATCGGCTATGAAACAGAAACGATAGCCATCAAAAAGCTAGCTATCCAAAAAGTTATTTCTATTCACCTCACAGAGAAAATCACCTATCTCGATGAAGTAGTCTTTACCTACTCCATGGAAAAGAAAAAACAATCTTGGTTGGGAAATTCAAAGAGGCATTTGATGGTGCAAGGCCAAATGTATTTAGACTCCATTTCTGCCGGAGGTGCCATGGCATTACTTGTTAAGAAAGAAGATGAAAGCTTGAACTATATCAAAAAGGCTATGGTGTTTATCACCAAGAATACAGAGCCTTCTTTTAAAGTAAGAGTTCGATTTTTGAGAGTAGATAGTTTGAATAATAATTTACCTGGAGAGGACTTGATTAATGAGAGTATTGTCGTTACTTCAGGTATTAGGCGAGGATGGTTGAAGTTTGATCTTTCTCCGTACACACTTTCCGTAAAAGAAACATCCTTTTATGTGGGATTCGAATGGATACTCGAAGATTCGGACCGTCTTAGAATATTTAGTAAGCTTTCTGAGTTTAGAAAATTGAATCCTCAAAAAATACATAGAGACACTGTTATCATTGATGGTGTGGAAACACCTATTGAAGATTTTTCTAGTAGAGATCCAATACCTGTAATTGCTTTTGGAGACACGAGAACCAAATCTGATTTAGAGAACTATTTGTGCTATACGAGAAGCAATAGCTTCGGAGGATGGGAAAGATCTACGGGAATTGTTTCTGCAAAAATTTTGATGAGTAATAAACCCTACTTCACATCTTTTTCAGATGATGAAGATGAATTAAATGAAGTTGAGTTTAATGATGAAGAGTCATTCCAGACTAACATCAAAAATTGGGGAGATTCATTTATCGACAATTACTACATCCCAGGAATGCAACTCTCCATCAGCTCCAGTGGAGCAAAACTGTATTCAGATGGTTTTGGCTATTTCGATGTGCCTAATAAAAAGAAAGTCACGGATCAAACTCGCTTTAGAATAGCTAGTGTGAGCAAGACTTTGACATCAGCTGCGGTGATTAAGTTAGCCTCGGAAGGCAAGTTGGATTTGGATGCTGATGTTCGAAATTATGTTCCTTCCTTTCCAGTAAAGAAACATTCTATTTCAACACTTCAGTTGCTAGGACACTTGGGCGGAATCAGGGATTATTATGAGATAAGTACTGATGAATTATTCAATAATCCACATTTTGATAATGCTACTGAAGCCATTTCTGTTTTTAAAAATGATTCATTAATGTCCAAACCGGGAGACCAGTTTTTGTATTCTTCTTTTGGATACAACTTGCTAGGTGCTGTCATTGAAAACGCCTCTGGACAGACCTATTTGGACTACATGCAGGGAAATATCTGGAAACCTCTCCAAATGCACAATACGTATGGAGATATCAAGGACAGTACAATGGTTAACAAGAGTAAGTTCTATTATCCCAATGAGGAAGAGGCGATACCTTTCGACTTAAGTTACAATCATCCTGCAGGAGGATTAATTGCTACATCAGATGACTTAGTACTCTTTGGGAATGAGTTGCTAACGGGAGACTTTTTTAAGTCCGACTTTAAAAAAGAACTTTTTCAAACTCAGTACACAGTAGATCAAACGGCAACAAGCTACGGTTTGGGGTGGTACATAGGCGAAGACATGAACGGACATAGAATCTGGTATCATGCAGGGGAGGGCCCATCTACAGGAGCGCTGTTACTCTTATACCCAGATGATGATATCGTTATTTCTCTACTCACCAACACTCCCATACTAACTAACGCTCCAGATGGACTCCCCTTAGAAGTGTTGAAGCTTGGAGCGTTTTTGTATACTAACGGAAAATAGATTTTTTCAAACATGAAATTGAATTTCATTGAATTTTTGTGACTGATCCATAGTCTTAAGAGAGAATGGGTTGTTGGTTTTATAGCAAAAAAAATGATTTACAGGAGTAATAAACGAAATGGAATCCGAACGATAAGAATGCCTAGTGCGCGTTTATATGTACATATAGCATTGTGACGAGTATTCATTGTCGCACAGACTTTTTCATAATTTATGAGGTTGTACTGTTTCGCAGTGAAATGGAGCTTTTATCATTGTTTTAAAATCAAATATGCTCATTTTCTTATTAAAAATCTCATAAAACAAATCCAAACCTTATTTCTGAACGATCATGCTTACCATTTTGCCAACTGTTGTAAAAGCTAACACGCCAAGGTTTTGTCATACCTTGTAATCCAATTCCTAACTCAAAATAGCTCAATTCATCTTTTAGCAAGACATTGGATTCAATTATTGGTTGAAATGGGTTTATGCCTCGTCTATTGGTCAACTGGCCAAATTTGTGCGTATAGTGTCCTCTAAAGTAATGTCCATAAGTGCTCTCAGTGAAATAATCTAATAACTGAAAAGTACCTGACTCGTAGGTCGTATACGAGGTTCTGTTTCCCTGAAAATGAGTAAAGTCAGTAAAGCTCAAGGAATCTTTAGAAATAAAATTTCCTCCTTCAATGCTAAATTCTCCTTCTCCAAGAGAACCTGCCTGAACGTTTCCTTCAATACCAACTGAGATGCTTTGGTATGATAAGTCAGACCCTAAAATGCTCGAGTGAGCTGATTTATACCTCAGGATAATTGCTGGTGACTGATTGGTGGCTAACAATTTTCCTCGTTCGTATTCGTAACTCAAGTTAGGTTGCCATCTTACTTCAGTTTGCTGAAAAAAGACTTGATGGTCATCAAATGCAGTCCTCGTTACCTCTTTATTGACGGGTACATTGGATAAATAATCACCTTTCGCTGTATTATATTTTTCTAAATTCTTTAAAGATGACCTGCTGCTCCAAAAAACGTGGTTGGTAAGTTGAAGATTCCTAATGGGTGAAAAGCTATGACTAATTTCAAGGAAAGTAGATTCATAAACTTTCAAATAGTTTTCCTTGAGTAATAAGGTCGAGTAAGAATTCCCGAATGGAGTCAATGTACTCTTTTGATCAAATTGCTTCACAAAGTTTCCTCCATTAAGAGAAAAAGATCCGAATCTGGATGGATTGTAGAAATACAAAGTAGAAACCTGACCGTACAGTCTTTCACTACCAAATCCATATCTGAGATTCGGTTTGATAGCATAGAATTTTCCTTCATTTAACTGTTGCGTCATGGAGACTCTTGGGTTGAAAACAAGTCCTTCGATGGTATTGTACTGAAGTAGATCCAATACTGGACCAATGAACCACGACCTATTTCGAGAATCATCTGGAACAGCTACACCATTAAACAGGAGTTGCGGCACGTTCATTTTCTTTTGTTTTTTCTTAGAGCTAGTGACAGAATCCGCAACTTGAGCAAACAAGCTTTGATAGGTTATAAGCATTGTTAAAACAAGAACTACTTTGTTGAGATTTAATCGTTTCATTTCAATTTCAATTTTGAATTTGATCCAAAGTAGAAGTCGTCCACGCTCTTATAAAAGTGTTTATCGGCAGGTGACCAAATAAGAAGTTGAATAACTAATTTTCATTTCACCGGCTTATTTGGTAACTCGTCGGGAATGGTTTGAGTAATTGGTATCTTTCTCAGATCATTGTGATCTAAAAAGATATTCAACACCGATGAAGAGAAAAGGCTTCCTTCTAATTGCAGTCATATACGTGTTTCTTGCAGTTGCCTATTTTACAACTATTGCAATTGATTCAGGTTTCATCCCAAACCACCTTACTATTGGGCTCAACTACTCTTTGAAAGCGGTCTTTACGTTACCACTCTGGTTTTTATTTTTTAAGCAACTGGATAACCGCCCTTTGTGGAATAAAGGAATCATTCACCTTTTCACACTCCCAATATTTGTCTGGGCATGGGTTCAATTTTATTACCCTCTTTGCGAGGCTTTTGGCTTCTTTTATTTGAGAGGAGAACGGCAGATCTGGGACTACTATATCACTGGGCTGTTTTATATTATTCAATTCGGCATTTTTCATATCTATGATTACTATTCAAAAATGCGAACTAAAGACCTGATGATCGCAGAGCAGCATCAGTTGAGATTGCAAAGTGAACTTACTGCATTAAAGGCTCAATTGAATCCTCATTTTTTGTACAACGTATTCAATACGATCAATGCTTCCATTCCTGCAAAAGCTGAGAAAACCCGTAATATGATTGCCAAGCTTTCCGATCTATTTCGCTATCAGCTTAAAGCGTCAAAGGAAGAATTTGTAACTCTGGGAGAGGAGTTGGACTTTGTAACTAAGTATTTGGATTTGGAAAAAGAACGATTTGGAAAGAGGCTAAACTATGAGATTTCAGTTGATCAAAATCATATTTCTAGGTTGATCCCACCCTTAATTATTCAACCTATTGTAGAAAATGCTGTAAAACATGGTATCTCACCCTTGATCACCGGTGGAGATGTAAGGATTATGATCAGAAAAGAATCAAACCTCTTATTCATTGAAATCAGCGACACAGGTGTCGGTATTGATAAAGAATCTGAAAATGATATATTTCTCAAAGGGGTTGGGCTTTCTAATACCAATAAACGCCTTGAGAAAATGTACAATAAAGGGTTGGAGCTTTCAAGCAATGAACCTAGTGGTTTAGTGGTCCAATTTTCAATTAACTTAAATGATCAGACTTTATAATGAAAAAAGTAATTTTAGTTGACGATGAAGACCCAGCTAGATTGCTGGTCAAAGAATATCTTAAAGACTACAACGATCTGGTATTGCTTGACGAATGTAATAACGGAGTGGATGCAGTTAAATCCATCAACAACTATAAACCAGATCTGGTTTTTCTGGACATTCAGATGCCTGGACTTACAGGCTTTGAAGTGCTAAAGAAACTGAATCACATGCCGCAGATCATCTTCGCCACAGCCTACGACGAGTATGCATTTCAAGCGTTTGAAGTGCATGCACTGGATTACTTATTGAAGCCGTACACTCGCGAACGGTTTGCAGAAGCAATCAGATTAACGGAGCAACGGTCTGAAGGATATCTTTCTCAAATCCATAATCTCGTTAGTTCACTCAATGAACAAGAAACTTACCTAGATAATCTTTTGGTATCCGTCCGTCAAAAACTGATCAACATACCGGCCAAAGATGTTATTCGGATAGAAGCCAATGGAGACTATGCCACTTTGGTGACAACTGATCAAAACTACCTCAGCAATTATGGTATTTCGGCACTAGAGAAAAAACTTGATCCTAAGAGCTTCACTCGTGTCCACCGTTCAGCCATGATAAATATGAACTGTATCAAGGAAGTGTATAAATATCCCTCTGTTTATGAAGTGGTGATGATCAATGATGAAGTAGTTAAAGTAAGTAGGTCTTATCTGGATAATATTCGGAAGTTTATTGTTTAGTAGCAGAGACTTCAAAATAGATAAGGTGAGCAAATTCAATAGATAGCTATATGTGGCTCTTGAAGTACTAAAATAATCTTAATAAAACTTATGAAGTTCGCTATTCGGTAATTAAGTCTGGTAAGCAAATACAGCAGGCAGCAATTTCCAGTTTGAGACCATAAACACACGATTAACTGAAAAAGTTATGCTCTCTGAGCTTACCTAAATATTACAAACAAAGAGAAAAACAAATGATAAAATTTTTCACCATCTGGATAATGACATTTCCTTCTTCAGTAATTGCGCAGACTAACGCTACATTCAATAGCATATTACGAAAAGGAATTGAGAAAGAAGAGCTGTCTGGTGCTGTTTGGTCCATTATTAGTGATGATAGTATACATACAGGAGCAGTTGGATTAAAGAACTTAAAATCTAAAGAGCTATTAAAAAAAGAAGACAAGGTATTGGTAGGCTCTATTACAAAGACTCTTATCGCCACAGGTATTCTTAAGTTAGTTAGCCAAGAAAAGCTAGAATTGAATGCTCCCATAAATCTGTATGCACCTGATATAGATTTTGACAATGCATGGGAAGATACCAGTCCAATTACAATTAAACACTTATTAAATCACACTTCGGGAATTGAGGATTCCAGATTTTGGCAAGTGTTTAGCACCAAGGCAAAGTCAGACACCCCATTGGAATATTTATTCTCAAGTAATTTATCTAGTAGCCTTAAAGTAAGAACAAAACCTGGTGCTAGATTTTCTTACTCGAATTTGGGGTACGCTTTATTGGGACTTATTATAGAAAGAGTAACAGGACAACCGTATGAAGAATATTTAGATAAACACCTTCTAAAACCATTAGGAATGGTAAACAGTACGTTTCAGTTTTTAAGTCAAGAGGGGAGGTATAAAGACGAAAGCCTGGCAATGGGGCATTTCGAGAATAACCAAGCACAAGTAAACCTGCCAATTTTTCTGCGCCCAGCAGGTCAATTTACAACAACAGCATTGGATATGGCTATACTGGCTAGATTTCTAATGAATAAAGGTTTGGTTAATGGCAAACAGTTTATTGATGAGGGCTTATTGAGGCAAATGGGGAAATCTAATTCCACAGAAGCTAATAAAAATGGATTGTTAACAGGATACCAATTTGGACTCAGTTACAGGGATAGATATGGAGTAATTGGATATTTTCATCGCGGTAATATCATTGGTTATAGAGCCACTCTCTATTTGTTTCCAGAAGAGAAAAAAGCCTTTTTTATTTCTTACAATATGGATAGTGAAAATGCAAATTATGAAAGTTTTAACAGGCTGTTCATTGATTATATGAATATTCATAAACCAGAAAAAATGAAAATACAGGATGAATTGCCGCAAGATATAGATGACTATAAGGGCTACTATAAAATCAATCCTGTTCAGTTTTCAAAATTTGAATACCTTGATTTGCTATTCAATTCCATACAAGTAGAAATTGAATCTTCCAATCTAAAAATCAATTCTGTCCATAATGAAGCTTTTAGCCTTCTCCCAAGTGCTAAGAACTTATTTAGAAAAGAAGACAGGGTTAATTCTTCGCATGTCATTTATAAAAAGGAAGAAAGCCCATTGATTAGTAATGGTCTATTAACCTATGAAATGGTCAATCCTGTTTACCTGGGCCTACTTTGGCTAAGTTTAATCTTTGGTTTATTGGGTTTACTTATAATTTTGATTAGGGGAATTTATAAGCTTTTCAAAAAACTGTTATTCCATTCGAAAGAGGCTATAACATTCCCATTCCTTTCTATTATTGGGCTTGTTATTCCAATTCCTTTATTACTAAATCAGTCTTTCCTTAGTTTAGGAGAAATGACATTGGGTAATGTTATGTTGGCTTTTTTCTCAGGCCTTTTACCTTTAGGAATGGCCATTGGACTTATTAAAAGTTATAAAACTAAAACATTTAAAATCGATCAGATTAGTATCCTTGCGACCTTGCAATGGCTGGTTGTTCTAATAATTTGGGAATTAGTCCCTTTTATAATTTGGTTGTGATTACGCACATAAAAATCTAATTGCTGAACCCGTCCCAAAATAGGTTGACGGTTTTTTAAAAGCTTTATAAAGAATTGGCAATTATCCATTTTTCAATCCAGTCATAATTGCCAGATTTCCTCGATAGAATTCGGAAGTTTACTGTTTAGACTCTCAAAAAAATCAATCAAAAACGAATAATTATGAATATCAAACTAATCATGCTATTTCTAATGTGTATCACCATACAAAAAATGGCTGCTAAAGAAATAGATACGACGGCTAACATTTCAGTAAACGGAATACAGCAATTTTTAAGCATTAAAGGAAAAAGTATAGAAAACCCTATTCTTTTGTATCTGCATGGTGGTCCAGGAGCAGCAGTTTCATCACATAGGGATAAAGTAACTCAATTGTTGGAAGCTCATTTTGTAGTTGTGCATTGGGACCAAAGGGGTTCAGGAAAAACAATGGAGTTCAATAAATCCGATGTATCACCAAATATGGCAATAATGAAACAAGATGCCGAGGGAATTTTATCACATCTTCTTACCAGATTTAATAGGGAACAAATCATTGTTTTTGGTAATTCTTGGGGTGCGGTTTTAGGATTTCATCTCGCCGAAAAATTTCCTAAAAAAGTAAGTGCTTTTATTGCAGTAAGCCCTATAGTCAATCATATGAAAAGTCAAAAAATGACTTTGGAACTATTGCAAAATCATTTCAAAGATGATGACAGTACCAAGGCTGTATCGCAATTGAATACAGTGAAAATTCCCTTTGAAAATGCAGAACAGATGCTTATTCTACATCGTTGGGAAGCCATTTATAATGGAAGTGAATTTTCCTTTGTACAATACGAACAATATCTCTCATATTTTCAAGAATGGTCGACTCAATGGATGCCATTATATAGGCAGTTATATGAAATAAATTTAGAAAAAGAAACACCAAAATTAGAATGTCCGGTTTATGTTTTGATAGGTGACAAAGACTTGACAACAAATCACGTGATAACTAAAGCATATTTTGATAAACTTATAGCTCCTAGAAAAAAACTGTTTTTGTTAAAGGATATTGGGCACAATATTCCCGCTATTGATTCGGGCAGGATGCAAAAACTTATTATAAGAAATTTAATCAAATAGAAAAATAGACTAAAACTAAGTTCGATTGCATTACATTTTTTTTCGCCCATGTTGTTGTTCTCACTAACATACAATCGTAGCATATTTACTAATGGAAGCATTTACTTAAGCCTGATAAATACAAAACCATTATTACAGATAGCCTAGCTTTTTTTGGTAAAAGAATGCAGAATTTTTGTTTACGTTTTGTTATTAAGAGTAATCCATTCACTTAAAAAGACAGATTCGCGAAAATCACAGTAGGGCATCCGTTCAAAGAGACTTTCTGAAATTTGTAGAGCAGCAAATTAAATTTGATCTCGAAAAACAATACCCACAAGTGTTGTCTCATTTTGATTAAATAAAAATGGTCACAAGTACCAATTTTGGAAAAGAAATGCTCTTTCTATTGATCTATATTCTTGCGAATTATTGAATCAAAAACTTGAATACATCTAACTAAGTGTAGAATCTCAAAACAGAAGACTAAGTGTAGGATTTGCTACACTTTTTGTGTTTTGAAGCTATCTAAGCGAAAATGATGTAAAAATCACAATGGGGGATAACCCAGTGAGAGCAGGTTGGGTAGAAAATGTGGAAGACTACATGTATAGCAGCATAAGAAACTATGCAGGATTGAGCAATCTATTAGAAATAGAAATGATATAATTGCGTATGTATAACCTACGCTTAGCGCGATTGCTTTATCTACTATCTAAAGTGTCCAAATTAATAATATTAGTTCAATGTCTAGATTCATAATGAAGTTGGCTTCAGCCAAGGTATGTCTATACCTTTTGATCATTGTGTTCATTCTGATCGGATGTGGTTAATCTATTGGGTATCAAGAAGTAGATAATGTAAGGTGTTTCTATCATAGAGAAGAGCCTGCATGGCTACCTTCTGCAGCAGGCACACCCAAAACATTTACGAGGCTCGGAGATGTCAATAAGAGTGTATTCGATGTACAAGGATACATTGCCAAAGATGACCAGAACGTTTGGGCTTTTGGTGAAATCATTCCTGGAGCAGACCCTGAATCTTTTGTACAACTCGAAAGTCAATATCAAAGAGATAAAAACAAGGCTTATTTTTTGGGAAAAGAGCTTCAGGATCTGAATAGTGACTTCTTTGAGGTAATCAGAATTGATTCAGTATACCCTGATATTACCTATGCCCGATCAGATGATGAAGTGTATTTTACGAGTAGCCCATTACATGTGAATTCAGCTAAAAATTTCGAATTTATTGACGGATATGAGAGTTGGGGAAGGGATGGGTTTAACTATTTCATGCAAGATCAAAAAATTGAATTTGGCTTGTATAGTGAGACAGAACTTATTAACGGGTATTATTTGAAGGATGCTTCAACGATATTTAGCTGGGATGGAGACACACTTCTTATAGATCAGGAAAAAGAAATGGATCTTCCAGGGATACACATTGAAAGCCTTGTGAAAACGAATCTTGTTGGAAATTATCTGAAGGATAAATTTGGCTACATAAATCTTTTGACAAGGAAAAGAGTGTCTGATGAAGAGTATGAACAGGAATATAAATTATACCTTGAGGGCTACTAAATTTAAATTTCAACCTAACTAAGTGTTGAACCCCGAAACAGAAGGCAAAGTGTAGCATATGCTACATCTTTTGTGTTTTGAAGCTTTCGAAGCGAAAAGGGGTAGATATTTATCTACCCGAAGGTCTGTGTCACACAGACCTTTCCATCTAATACATTGTTGTTCTGTGTGTCACAGACCAAGGAAAGGATACAATAATTCATTATCTTAAACTGCGAATTTTCCAATAGAACATCCACAGTTATGCTCACTGAGCTAACCTAAACGGTATAAAGAAATATTTAAATGAAAAAAATAGATTGGCCAAACCACACAATAGCTTTTGTAAGTGCGCTTTTAGGTATTCTTATTGCCTTTCAGTTGGAATATTACCGTGAAGAACATCAAGAAGATGAAGAACTAAGAAAAGCTCTTATCATTGTTAAAGAAGAAGTAGAAAACAATTTGGAGATTTATAAGACGAATACAGACCGACTTGGTAAGTGGTTCGATTATTATGACTCAGTGAAGACAATCAATGATGGTAATGATGTTAGAATAGACTTTCTCCCTTTGACAGGTATTTCAACAAGTGGCTGGAAGAGTGCCATTAACTCAGGGATCATTAACAAAATGGAACATTCAAAGGTTTTCTCACTTACGAGAATTTATGACTTGATAGAGCGAGATTTAGGAACTTCTGATCGAGAAATGATAGAAGACAGATTGGACGAAGGGTATGATAATTTAGATTTAATTATTTCTTACTTCGACAGGGTTTACAAGGTGCATAAATTTAAATATGAGGAAATTGCGCCATTATATGAGGAGGTTGAATGGTGATAGAAGAGAAAGGAGAGGTCAGGAAAATTTCGTAAGAAGCAAATGATGATGAAACAAGCTTATGAACCTGTAGTTTATACTCTATGATCTTCGATACCTCCTACACGGACAAAAGAACCATTCGCCAAATCAAAACAGCGGTGGGAATGATTATGAATTTTCATCAGCATCATTTTATGAAAATGGTAATTTACATTTCACTACCCGAAGGTCTGTGTCACACAGACCTTTCCATCTAATATATTGTTGTTCTGTTTGTCACAGACCAAGGAAAGAAAAATCTCTCGTATTTTTACTTGATGTTCGTATGCGTTCAACTAACACTCAGATGAAAAGAATCCTTGTCTCATTTCTTATATGTCTATTTTTTGGAACCTCAGGATATTCGCAAGACGTAGAACAGCTTATTGAGCAGTACCGAGAAGCATTCAAGAAGCAAGGGTACTCTGATGAATTAATAGAAGCGACACTATCAACGCTGAAAAAAAGCTTACAGAAGGCACAAGACACTGACTATGATTCGCTTCGTAATGCCACCTATCAGGAAAACTACGAAAAAGGGATTAGGGAACTGGAAGAAATAAAAGAGACCAAAGGCAGATACAGTAAAGACTACTACTATAAACATTTGTCATTGATACAAAGTGCGGGTATGTCGCAAACAGGAGACCCAGGATTTCACCAGCAACAGTTACAAAAAATCAAATTCGAACTCCTTGGTAAATATGGGTCGGGTCATCCCAAATACCTGGAAATAACTTATGTACTAAATACGAGCCCTTTTGGTAGTAGCAAGATGACTAGCGGAATGATTAAATCTCAATTAGGACAAGACCCTTCCTCCTATATCCTGGAGAAAGAATTTCTGGAGAAAGATCCTTGCATTGCTAACATAGTCTATGCTAACACTTCAAAAATTGTAGGTTCAGAATACGGTATGATTTTTAACAACTATCTCGGATACTCACAAACTGCTTCGACTTCAAGTACAGACAGTGAAATAAAAAGCCGGTTGGGAATACAGGAAAACACAAAAATGAGTGTCACCGTCCGCCTGTTAAGGAAAGCATATTTGAATTCTTCATATAGTAAGGATGAGCGTCAAACAGAATTTTATGGGATGCTTAAAGATCTATCTGAAATCATAGACAAGGCTTTGAAAAAGCTGCAGGAACTTCGTGTTACTCCAGAGGAAGCCTTTAAGACAATGAAGGAAAAAGGGCTTTATTCAAACTACGATGATGAGACCCTGATGCAACTTGCCACAGCACAAGCTCAGCAAATCAATCATGCCAGTCAAACTGCAGCAGCCATGCAGGCTGGCGGCATGCTCGACATGGACGGTCTAGAAGATTTAAGTCAAGAAGCACAACGGATATTGGCAAGGCGATCCTCTCTAGAAAATGACCTGGAACGATTTGTTGACTTTTATGCACTTTTCTACCACAAAAAAAATATCAAATCAGGCCAAAGATTGACATACTTAAAAGGGTTAAAATATGACCCAAAACTCCTTATTCAGCTATGCGAATACTTATTAGGATCTGATGTGAAGTTGCAAGAGAAAGAAAGAAAGGCTATTGAAATAGTTAGGGAAAATTATGACAGATCAGATCTACAAAATACAATAGAGGCTTCTGCTTCAGAACTAGATAAATGGGTAGCCTATCGGGAAGTACTGCTGAATATATTTTTGGAGTTTCAAGCAGCAGGGATCAAGCATTATGATAGAAATACTTTTCTTACAATTGATGATCTATTGGCACAGAAAGGCGCAGATTTCAAAAGTAAAAAATTCTTGGTGCAGGGCATACGACAGGCAAATGAGCCAGCCCTCACCGCATACTATGAGCATCTAAAGGAAAGAAAATCCAAATTGAGCGCACTGGCTCTTTTAAGTGAGCCTGCACTGACTAAGACAGGTTGGAGACAAGATAAATTAGATCTCGAAATTAGTGAGATACGAAAAAAAGAAGGAGAATTATATGGCATACTTGGCGACTATCTCAATGTTAGCGACTACTTCTCAAGTTGGAACATCAAGAGTTCGGATATAAGAAGGCTCCTTTCAACGGGAGAGGTGTTTATCGATGCGCAGCGGATCCAGCACCTTAAAAATCCTGATAAGATCACCTATTTATTTATTCGGATAACCAAGGATCGAGGAACCCAACTATTTTATATCTCAGAGGGCGCTGATCTTGAAAACAGTTTTTTTAAAGTATACTCACGCAGTATTAAATATGAACTTAATGACCTTAAATCCTACAATCGCTATTGGAAGCCATTCACGTCAGACCTTAACAATATTAACACGATCTACTTTTCTGCAGATGGTATCTATCATAAGTTGAGCCTGAATGCACTGAAGAATCCAGCTACGCAAAAATTTCTTCTGGAAGAAACCAAGGTGATTCAAATAAATGAGCTCTCTGACTTTAAAAAGATAAAAGACAATATATCGTTATCCAGTCAAAATGATCAATTTCATTTCTTTGGCAGACCATCCTACTATCTGGATGAAAACCTTCAAAAATCTTCTACACAATTAGCAGTAAATATCTCAGATAGTGCCACACGATCCTTTTCTGAAAATAGTCTTATAAAAGACTTGCCCGCTACTGAAATAGAGGTGAGCGAGATCAGTGATCTACTGAAGAAACAAGGATCAATTGCTGATGTGTACCTTGGCGAAGAAGCGAACGAAAGCAAGGTGAAATCATTGAACGGAAGAGGTGTTATTCACATAGCAACACACGGATTTTTTACCGAAGAAGCCACAGAGAAGTCTTTTGGAAACGGATACTTCAGCATCCAAAAAGAGAAAGTAATGAACAATCCGTACTTGCGATGCGGACTCCTCTTAGCAGGCTCTGGGAATAGCTTGCAGGGAGAGATGGTGGGGAAGGAAGATGGTATTCTTACTGGTGAAGAAATTGTTCATCTACCACTACTTGATACAGACTTGGTTGTTTTATCGGCCTGTGAAACTGGCCTAGGCACCATTTATAATGGAGAGGGAATTATGGGTTTGCAGCGATCATTCCTTATCGCAGGTAGCAAGTCGGTAATCATGTCTTTATGGGAAGTCAATGATGTTGCGACCCAAAAACTGATGACTTCTTTTTATAACTATTGGATTGTGAATGGAAAAGAGAAAAGAGAAGCTTTCCGCCTAGCACAAATTGAATTGTCAAAGGAATTTCCTGAGCCAAAATACTGGAGTGCTTTTGTGATGTTAGGCGAATAGAACCACTTATCAAATGAAACAAGCTTATGAACCTCTAGTTTATACTCTATGATCTTCGATACTTCCTACACAGACAAAAGAACCATTCGCCAAATCAACACAGCGGTAGGGATTCCCTTTGGTTTTAAGGAGCGATGGAAACTAGGAGGGATAGGATCTAAAAGGATGGTGATTGAGGACATTTCAGAAGAATACAAAAAGTACCTCAACGCTGATCATTATGTAAGCAATGCCAATATTGAACTCAGGCCAAAAGGAATATTGATTCACTTTCGACATAAACTACAGGCTTACACATGGGTGATGTCCTACACTCACTTATCAATAGAGCAAACCGATAAGTTGACGCTTACTTCAGATGGAAAGTTTATCCGATTTAAAGATGCGCTGGAGACGAATGGTAAATTCATTGAGAAGATGGTTCGTTTGGCATAAAAAAATGGAATCTCTTTATTCTTAATCTCACACGAAATGATAATGGCATCATTAATGAGGGTTCAAAATATCTATCAACAATCAATCTGAATTCATGCAAAAAGTACACAGACAGTTACTAGCGCTGCTCATCGTTTTTTTATCAGTATCCTGTTCAGCAACAAAGGAATCAGATGCGGTAAGGATTCTGTTTATAGGAAATAGCTATACTTACTATAACAGCTCACCCGAATTAGTGAAAGCATTAATACAAGAGAAATTCCCAAATCGGATTGTTGAAACACAGCTAGTCAGCGGCGGGGGTATGGCATTAGAGGATCATTGGCAAGAAGGAGTAGCCTTAAAAGCAATTACTTCTTCGGAATGGGATTATGTCGTGCTGCAAGAGCAAAGCAAGCTTGGGAAACCAGTGAGTATTGATGGTGTTATTTATTTCGGTGAAACGGATCTGTTTTTTGACTATGCGAGAAGGTTTCACAAGGAGATACATAAGACAGGAGCAGAAACAGTGCTATTCATGACTTGGTCAGAACAAACCAAGCCAGAAGAACAGAAAATACTGACATATGCATACACTTCAATAGCCAAAGAACTGAATGCGAAACTCGTCCCAGTAGGTTTAGTTTGGGATCAAGTCCGCACTAATAAGCAACTGAATTTGTATGCGAGAGATGGTTCCCACCCATCTCCTTTGGGATCTTACCTCATTGCTACAACTTTATTTTCGGCGCTGATGGATGAGAATCCGGTGGGCTTATCAGGCAGTCTTTCAGGTAAAAGTCTATCTAGTTCCGGGGAGCCCTCTTTGGAAGAGCAGCCATTGATAAGTATTGCGAAAAATGATGCGCAGATTGTTCAATCTGCAAGTTGGGAAGTCATTAGAAAATTAAAAGAAATAGGTGATTATCCGGAAATTGCTAAACCTAAACCAAATTATTTCGTCCCGATAATGCATCCCGAAGAAAGCCTGACAATGGAAAAGGTTGCTGGTAGATGGTATGGGACTTCAGACTATGGGTTCAATTATATTGGGCATATTCTGGATATAGATAATGCAAACGGACAACCAAACGTGGCATTGTCTTTCTATTCTCCACATCAGCAAGACGTCATGACTGTTCAGAATGCAATGATCGAAAATGATCTCTTGGTTGTGAGCATCTATGACAGTTTGAGAACCATGAGTTCTACTATCCAGTTTTCGCTCTCTCAAGGCCAAATGGATGGATTGCTGAAATCTCACGGAAATCTCACCAATTATAAACGACTATCGCTTTCAAGAAGTAAAACTCAAAATCAGTTGGACTTAGCAGCGTTTGATTCAATGATGAAGACTTTTCAGTCAGAAATTGATGAAAGAGGTTATGTAAGTGCTGCACTGAGACACTATGAGAGATACAGTCAGCTGGTAGGTGAGGAGTTTCAACCAGAGGAAGCGTATTTGAATGCAGTAGGATATAATTTATTGCAGGATGATAAGGTAGATGATGCACTCAATGTTTTTGAATTGGCGATGGTGCTGTATCCTGAGTCGATTAATACATATGATAGTTACGGAGAGTCATTGGTGATCGCAGGACAAAATGAAAAGGCAATGGAGATCTATACATTAGGATATGAGCTGGCATTGAAGACCAATGATGGAAATCTTGCTCGTATTAAGTCTAGTATAGAAAAGCTAAAAGCCGGAGATAGCCTTTCTAGAGGAGCAAACACTCCACCACCACCGCCACCGTCAAATCAATAGGCTTATTTGATTTCTCAGTAATGAAATACCTTCAAAAAGTGTTTTTCAATATCTTCTTCATCATGATAGCATTCATAGCAGGTGCATTCATTGCTTCGTTGACCGTCACTGATAAAACAGGCCTAGCAGGAGGAGCGACTGTTTTTTTTGGAGGAGTTATTGGTGCTTTAATAGGACTCATTATTGGAGTACTCGTTAGTAAACATATCAGAAACCCTATTATTAGAAACCTCATTTCAGTAATAGGATTTCTCTTGCTCTTGGGGTTCGTACTGCTTTTATATAGGCAATAAAAGGCACTGTTTTAGTGTGAAAATACCTGAGTTAGCATAGTTTTTTAAACCATAATATCTACAAATACGTATATCGTAAATTATAATATCTACATTTACGAATATGAAGGGATCTTACCTAGGAGAATTCGAAGAAATAGTACTATTGATTGTCGGCGTTTTTAATGGTGATGCCTATGGCGTAAACGTGAAAAAGCGGATCATAGAGCAACTGAATAGACAAGTAACTCTGAGTTCCGTTCACACGGCACTGCATCGTTTGGAGAAAAAGGGATTTGTTGAGTCTAAACTTAGTGAATCGTCCAACGAAAGAGGAGGTAAGCGAAAAAGGCTTTTCAATATTACGGTGGAGGGTTCAAGTGCTTTAGAAATAGCGCGTGATACAAGAGAGCAACTATGGACAGAAATGCAAACTATTACGATTAACC
>JBGCFL010000116.1:0-19185 GCA_045106975.1 Ekhidna sp.
CTCTTTACTATTGTTTATCGAATGAAATTTTGGTTTCATACGAGAAAGGTGTCGAGAGAAGAAAGACTTGCAGTTGCATCTTAAGAATTAATGGAAATTAATTTCATATTAAGCCCAACCTTGATAGAGACTCTTCCGTTGAAGAAGTCATCCTGCAAGGATACATTAAATAGAAAGTTAGGTTTAAGTTAATAGTTATACTCCCTCATCTTAATCAGGTGGGGGAGTTTTTTGTTATGAATCGTATTTATTTTATCATTTTCCTTATTACTGTTTATCTCGCTATAGATACTTACATCTTTTTGATGATTAGGTCATTGATGACAGACTCAGGCCCCATTTATAGAAGAGCAATATTTTTCTTGTATTGGTTCGTTAGTGCAGTAGCATTATTTGGAGTGCTTATGTACAATCAAATAGATCCTAAACAGTTTAAAGAGCTTCGTTTATACATCATGACTTTCTTCTTTGTACTCTTTGTTGGTAAGTTGTTTAGTCTTGTTTTTTTGCTTCTCGATGATATTAGAAGAGGGTTTACTTGGATTGTCAATCTTCTGCCTTTCAAGGAAACTGAGTATTCTACTTCCCGAGCTGACTTCATGAAGAAGACTGCATTGGTTGCAGGTGCAGTTCCTATTGCGACCATGACTTTTGGAATAATTTCTGGAGCTCATGATTATCGTGTTAGAAGAAGAATAGTGACTTCACCCAATCTGCCAAAAGAGTTTGACGGCATTAGAGTGGCTCAAATCTCGGATATTCATACAGGAAGTTTCTATAACAAAACAGCAGTTCAAGGCGGGGTAGATATGCTAATGGGGGAGAAGCCTGACTTAGCATTCTTTACAGGAGACTTGGTAAACAACCAAAGTTCCGAAGCAAAAGAATACTTAGACGTCTTTAAACATGTAAAGGCACCTCTTGGTGTTTACTCGGTTATGGGTAATCATGATTATGGTGATTATAACAGTTGGGCTACTCCAAAGGATAAGCAGAGAGATATCAATGACCTCCATGGTATGCACAGATATATGGGGTGGGATATTCTCTTAAATGAAAATAGAACTGTAACTGTCGATGGACGAGAGATAGCTATACTTGGATGTGAAAATTGGGGCAATGGACGCTTCTCTAAGTATGGAGACATGCAAAAAACGAGAGAGGGGCTGCAAGAACAACCATACAAAATTCTACTATCTCATGATCCCAGTCATTGGGATGCGCAAATTCTGAAGGATCATAAAGACATTGACCTAACACTTGCGGGCCATACGCACGGTTTTCAGTTTGGGGTAGAGATTGGCGATTTCAGATGGAGTCCATCCAAGTACTTGTATCCTCGCTGGGCAGATCTATACACAGAGGGAGATCAACATCTATATGTCAATCGTGGTTACGGCTTTCTCGGATATCCAGGGAGAATAGGCATCCTACCAGAGATCACTATTTTGGAATTGAAATCTGTTTAAATTTCAATACATCGTATTTGGGTTCTGTGAAGTTTTGGGGATCTGTTGTATGGAGTCCCAATGTTCACAGATTTTGCCTTTCTCATCAAATCGAAAGAAATCCATAGTTACATACTGATCATTATCAGGCCAATTTTGATGCGAATGAAGTGCTACTAAATCTCCTTCGGCAATGCATCTAACAAATTCAATTGACTTTTCTGGATACTCTGTTTGCATTCGCTCGAAGTAGCTAACAAACCCATTTAGACCATCAGCAACATCAGGATTATGCTGTATGTACTCATCTCCAACATATTTCTCAATAGCTTTTGAAGGGTTTCCATCATAGGCCATTTGATAAAAAGCAATAGCGCTTTCTTTATTCTTTTCTAAGTTCATATTATGAAGATAATTACTAAATAAACACCTTGAATAGGGGTAACACAATTTTAGCTGTTATATAAGTAATTATCTTCATGTCATAGGTTGAAGAGTGATTTTTTAACGGTGATTAGGTAAAAGGGGGCTTTCAGCCCCTTTTTTCATTTCGCTTGGGTAAACTTTTGTATTTGTCTACCATTTGTCAATGGACTAAAAGTGACTTTTATCTATTAAAATCATTTATTTGCCATAGTTATAAGTTGATAATCTTATGTTACTAATCAAAATGTATTACGCCTCAAATTCAAAATTTTAGAATATGAAAATTACCCTTTATTCGTTTTTAATAATCTGTTTTATTTCTAGCTGCGTCAATAGCTCCGAGGAGCCAACTATTGAGTGCGGTAGGAACAATTTAAGTCTTGAAGTTCTTTCTTCCGTTAAAGCAAATTGTGATTCACCTGGAAGCGTTACTCTGTCTGCTCAAGCAGAAGGAGATGCAACTCCATTTACTTACAGTTCTAATGGGGTTGATTTTCAAGCTAGCAATGTCCTCGAAAATTTATCTGCAGGTAACTTAGAACTCTCGGTAAAAGATGTAAATGGTTGTATCGAAACCATATCTTTTATTTTGGAAGCTGAGGATGGCTCTTTATCTCTTGCAATAGCCACAACGTCTTCAAACTGTGTAGATGATACAGGGACAATTACAGCTACGGCTTCAGGAGGATCAGGAGAGTATTCGTATACACTAGATGGAGGAGCAGCCAATTCTACAGGGAACTTTTCCGATGTTTCACCGGGTCCACACGAAGTTGCTGTTGCAGACACAGAAGGTTGCAGTATTGAAAATTCATTAACTATTGAATCAGAGTCAAATGTGAGTTTAGTATCTGATATTTCACCACTAGTACAAACTAATTGTGCTATTTCAGGGTGTCATAACGGATCTGTTTCGCCCAACTTAACCACATCTGCTGCAATTATTTCCTCAGCAGAAAGAATAAAAGTGCGTACAGGAAATGGGTCAATGCCAAGAGGAGGAACATTGACTAGTACTGAAATAAAACAAATTGCCTGCTGGGTAGATGCAGGAGCAAATGACAATTAAGGTTATGAAAAAAATACTATTAATTACGCTAAGCATTGTTTCTATTACTGTCTCAGCGCAGCGCTATAAAACGACAGAATCCAATGTGAAATTTTATTCATCTGCTCCAGTGGAAGATATTGAGGCTGTGAACACGAATGTGACAAGTATCATAGATACAGAAACAAAGGCAGTTGTTTTTGTAGTACCTATGACTTCATTCGAATTTGAAAAGAGTTTGATGCAGGAGCACTTCAACGAAAACTATTTGGAATCTGAAAAATATCCTAAGGCTATTTTCAAAGGAAAAATTATCGATTGGAATGGCGAGATGGGAGAGTCAAAGGCTACAGTCGAGGGCGAGTTGGATTTGCATGGAATAAAGAAGAATGTATCAATGGAAGGTACAATCGACTATCAAACTGATAAAATGGAAGTCAATTCTGTTTTCATGATCAAGTTAGAAGACTATAAGATTAAAATTCCTAAGGCAGTATTTTACAATATTGCGGAAGAAGTAGAAGTGACTGTGAAATTTGAATATGCGTCTTATGAGAAAAATTAAATTATTTTTAATTGGATGCTTTTTTTCATTTGGAGCGTTCTCGCAAGACGAGTTGCTTGATATGCTGGAGAGTGAGGAGTCGCAAGAAGAAATTTTTACGATAGCAACATTCAAAGGGACTAGGCTAATAAATGGACATTCTGTTGAGATTCGCCAACCAGGAGATCTTGAATTTATAATTGGTCACAGGTTTGGTACCCTGAATTCAGGGTACAAACAGTTCTTCGGATTGGATGAATCAAATATTAGACTGGCACTTGAGTATGGCATTGCTGATAATCTAAATATAGGAGTCGGTCGATCTTCATTTGGTAAGGTGCTTGATGCATTTCTTAAGTATAGAATTTTGAGGCAATCGAATTCTATCCCAGTTACCGTTACGGCTTTTACTAGTATTGCAAGAGAGACGATAGAAGACCCAAAGTTTGAGGAAGGATTGGAGAGAAACTCTTATACAGCCCAAATATTGATAGCAAGAAAGTTTAGCTCTAACTTGAGTTTGCAATTAATGCCGACCGTCATTCAAAGAAACCTAGTGAAAACTCAGAAAGATGATAATCTATTGATTGCTGTTGGTGTTGGAGGAAGGTATAAGTTGAATCAACGATTGGCAATAAATGCAGAATACTATCCACAGTTATCAAATTATTCAAATCAGTTTAATAACTCTTTTGCAATAGGTGTAGATATAGAAACCGGGGGGCATGTTTTTCAGCTGCAGCTAACCAATGCCGTACAAATGAATGAACAAGGATTTATTGGAGAAACAACAGATGATTTTTTCAAGGGAGATATCCATTATGGGTTTAATATTTCAAGAACATTTGTCTTGAAGCATTAGAATAACCTTTAAATACTTCCTCTTAGAGCAATAGTGAAGTTTCTGCCTGGAGCACTTATGCCAGAAGAGTAAGGGCGGTAGTGCATATCTAGAATATTTTCTATTCCTGCGTTGATATTGAAAAACTTCGTCAATTGATAGCTTGACTTTAAATTGAGGGTAAACCATGCAGGGCTGCCATTTGCAGTGTACAAGTATGGTTTACCGTCTATTTCTACCGTAGGAATATTGCTTCTATTTCTATTTCCATTGTATTCGACATAAAATTCAGATCTTACTTTATTTTTTCTGTGTGTGATAGATGCTTTGCCGAATATAGGCGTAGTGTGCCTGAGAGGTTGATCATTAGTGATGTCTTTTCCACCAGTATAAGTAATTGTTTTAGCAATCGCCCAATTTTCAGCGATTTCAGCCTGTATTAATAAGCTACCTCCATACAGCTCTGACGCCCCTGTGTTGATCTTTGAAACTACATCTAGTGTGTTACCATTATCAACGAAGGTTGTGCTTCCATTTAAATTAAAAGGACCATCTATGATTGCGTCAAATAGCCTACTGTAGAATCCTACTATTCTAAACAGTGTTTTATCAGTTTTTCTTTCATAGGATAGTTCATTGCTGAGTGAATACTCTGGTTTTAAATCAGAATTAGGTACAACATATTGATTTCCTTTTTCAAAAATTTTGCCCACATCATCAATGTTTGGAGATCTAAAACCTGTAGCAATATTGTAACTGATTTTACTTTTGCCATCCAAATTAATGGCTAACCCAAGAGATCCATTTAAAGCAGAGTTACTCAGATCTATGTTAGCTGATCCAGCAGCTATAGCTAAAGAATCTGTAGTTGATCCGCTCAAAGAGATGCTATTATACCTTAACCCTGTACTTAGTACTACCTGACTATTTAGATGATGGACATAACTTCCATAAAGAGCAAAGGAGCTATAATCACTTCCACCACTAGGATACCTACTACTCGTTGATGTTATTTCATTTGTTTCAATGTTTCTTCTGAAACCTTTTGAAGTGATGTCATTATGGAAAAAGTCTATTCCATAATATAGATTGGAGCGATTAAATTCTTTATCAAAATCTAAGGCTACAGAATACATATCCACCGTTTCTGTTCTAGTTCTTAGACGGTCATCTCCAAAGCCTCTGTCATTTCTGCTCTCCTCAAAATACTGATATGCTGCAATAGCTCTTGCTTGATCAAAAAGGGGATTAGATTTATAGAAATTCAATTCTAAATTATGCATTTTCCAATCTTGTGGTCCATAGTACCACTCAGCGTTATCTAGAGAATCAGAAGTGTTACTTATCGTTTCAGTTAGGTTATCGTACCTAGGAATATCAGAAGTAGTGCTGAAGTAGAATCCATATCCAATGTCCATATTATCACTTAAACGAATCTTAGCTTTTGAAATAGAATTGAATAGATCATAACCAGAAAATTGTTGCACGTTAATGTTCTCATTGGGTATGAGTTGATCTACTCCATTCAGCCTCTGGGTATAAAAATCTCTTTCAAATTCACCTTTGTAATCCCCCCATCTATTACTCCCAGCCCTCAAATCATCAAATGATGTAGAAGAAGTAGAATGAAAGAATGTGAATTTCCTTTTTGCCAGTGAGAAATCAATATGTCCCGTTTTTTCATGCGCAGCAGTAGAGTATCGCAGCAAAGCATTGCCTGAAATATCCGTGATATCATCACTCGACCATTTGGGATCTATCGTGTGAAAATCCATTACGCCACCCATCGCATCACTACCATAGATAACAGAGCCAGGACCAAAAATCACTTCAGAGCTTTCTAGTGCATTGGCATCTATGTTTATTACGTTTTGTAAATTACCACTTCTGAAAATAGCGTTATTCATTCTTACACCATCAACAACCAGTAAAACAGAGTTTGCAGAAAAACCACGAATTTTAGGTGAGCCACCACCTAACTGACTTTTTTGTACAAAGACTTGACCACTATTAGCCAACAGGTCGGCAGATGTTTGTGGATTTTGAAATTGAATGGTTTTCTTGTTGATAGACATGATTTGCTGAGAAATGCTTTCTTCCTCTTGTTCCCATTTATTAGCAGAGACGATCACCTCATTGAATTGCATGATTTTTTCCTTTAAAGAAATCTTCAAGTCAGATTTTAAATAGGCGACTGACTTGGTATGAAAGGAGGGATGCTGTAAGAAAATGAGTCCAGCTGGAAATTCAGCTAAGTCTGCTAAACCTTTTTCATTAGTATAAGCAAGGTCTTTTTGATTTTCATGATATATGAATACGTCACTGATTACTTTATTTGTTGTCTCATCTGCAACTTCTATAATTTGAGAGCTAGCAAAAAAGGAAATGAAATAAAATGTAATTATTAGTAGAAGACTAAGTCTCATTCAGAGTTAATTTCGTTCTGGATTCAGAATAATTCTTAAAGCAAAAATTGCACCTTAATGCCAATTTATGAAACTAAATATCACAGAAGGCCATGGGTCTTTTTCAATGGTCACCTCGAAACAATTATTCCTTCTTTGCTCTACTCTGTAGACGGTGTTGACTATGAAAGAGAAAGACTAGAGTTAGAGGATGGAGATTTCTTAGATTTAGACTGGATAAAGAAAAGCAATAAACGTTTAATCATTCTTAGTCATGGGCTTGAAGGAAATTCCAACCGACATTACATAAGAAGACCAGCTAAGTTTTTTAGTGATAAAGGCTGGGATGTTCTAGCATGGAATAATCGTAGCTGCAGTGGAGAAATGAATAGGTTACCTAGATTTTATCATCATGGAGCCACAGAAGATATTGCAGCAGTAGTCGATAGGGGACTCAAAGATTCATATGACGAAATTGTTTTGATTGGCTATTCAATGGGAGGGGGTATGCAACAAAAATATCTTGGTGAGAGAGTTGTAGATGAACGAATAAAAGGTGCCATTTCGTTTTCTGTGCCTTGCAATGTTTTCGAGAGTGTGGAGAAAATTAGTAATGGATTTAGCAAAATCTATGAGAAGAAGTTTATCAAGAGATTAAAGGCAAAAATTCTAGCAAAATCCATTTCAGTTGAAATGCCTTGTGACATTGAAAAGATCAAAAATGTAAAAACATTTACAGAACTGGACGAAGAGTTTACATTGAAGGTGCACCCAGAATATATGAGCTCTGATGACTTTTATTCAAAAATCACGAGTGATCAGTATCTCGATAATATTCAAGTTCCTCTTCTGATAGTAAATGCTTTGAACGACCCAATGTTGGGAGAAAAATGTTATCCCTTTGAAGTGGCAAAGTCAAAGAGTAATATCTATATAGAAACACCTAAGCATGGAGGTCATGTAGGTTTTACATCACCTAATCAGGAATTTAGCTATATGGAGTTTGCAGCTGATCGATTTATTAGAGAAATTATTCTTCCTTCTTATCAAACTTAAGAGCATCACCATTAATGCAATATCTGAGACCTGTAGGCTTAGGTCCATCAGGAAAAACATGTCCAAGATGACCATCACATCTAGCACATAGCACCTCAGTTCTTACCATACCATAAGCTCTATCAGATTCTTCAGCAATATTTACGTCATTTACGGGCTCATAAAATGATGGCCAACCTGTTCCTGATTTGAATTTAGTACCTGACTCAAAAAGAGGTAAACCGCAGGCAGCACAAGTATAGGTTCCCTCTTCTTTATTATTAAGAAGGTCGCTGGTGAAAGCTCTTTCCGTTCCTTTTTGTCTCAAGACATAATACTCGTCAGCTGTAAGAATACTTTTCCATTCCGAATCAGACTTCTCTACTTTCTCAATGTTTGAATTATTAGCAGTGGAAGCCTTCTTATTAGAGCTTTTTTTTTGGGCACATGCAGAAAACGTTATGATTGCTGCGAAAAGGAGAATTGAATTTTTCATAATGTAAGAACGATAATACTAACGTATTTGGTTTTATTAACTAATGCTATTCGGTATTGTTTGCAACCTGGGAGACCAATCAGTATTCCTAATGATTTTGATCTAAACGAAACAACATTCATGTTGATAGCCTTTTCAATATACAAAAAAAGCGACCATAGGTCGCTTTAAACAATGATTTTTGAAATCTTAGTTAGAGGATGAATCTACCTCTGAAGGAGTCTCTCCTGTGAGATCATCTAATCCTGAGTCGCCACCGTCTAATGGCTGGATAGATGGTGGAAGAGCTGTATTTTGAGCATTATCAATATTTGGACTGCTTAAGCCCTCAACACCTGTATCGGGTTGAATAAAGTTTGTCGAGATGGATAATGCTAATAAAGCGATAGCAAATCCCCAAGTAAGTTTTTCTAGCAAATCGCCTGTTTTCTTCACACCCATCAATTGAGCTGATCCAGAACCTCCAAATTGACTTGAAAGTCCACCTCCCTTTGGGTTCTGCGCCAGTACTACCAAGATTAACAATACTGCTACTATTACAATTAAGGTTACTATTAAACCGTACATCTATTTAGTTTTTGAAATTAAGTCCGCAAAGTAAGATTTTTTATCTGGAAATTTCAAGCTAAGAGCTGTATAGATTTCAATTGCTCTCTTTTTATTTCCTTGATGAAGGTATATCTCAGCTAAATATTCGGAAGCTAGTTCTTTATTCCACTCGGAACTTTGATCAGATAGGTCTTTATTTTCTTTCTGCTCTGTTTTTTTCTGATACTTTATAGATGGTGTATCAGCTATGAATTTATCAATGATATCTTCTTGATCTTTTTTGATTGGAGGATTAGTGTTTTCAATTTTCTCCTCTTTTACTGTAATTTCAGAACTCTCTTTTTTTACAGATTTCTCATCTGCTGTCTTTTTTGATGAATTCCCCTTTTTATCTATTTTTTTTTTTGAAGGAATGACCTTTTTAGCTTTTGGCATTATGTTGGTCTTTTCTTTCTTATCTATAGACTTGTCGAGACTATCGTCTTTTGATTTTTGCTCTTCTTTGGTTTTTACTATTTCCTTTTGCTCAGAAATCTTCTCAGTTTCTACTTCTTTAATTACTACTTCTTTCTCTTTCTTAATGTTCTCTATTCTATCATTTTCTTCATTGATAGTTTCTTCCTCATGATCCTTAGACTTATCCTTTATATCACTATTTGGAAGATCAAGTGGTTTTTCTTCTTCTGAAGCACTTTTTGGTTCAGGAGTTGGAATTTTACTTGTAGCTTTTTCCAAAGCTGCTGATACGGCATCATCTTCTTCTATTTTTTGTTGAACTTCCGCAAATTTCACTCTCGATGATTTAAGAGATTGCATGTCAGTCTTCAACTCGGCAAGGATAGAATCAATGCCTCCTGAGGTCATTTTAGGCGTATTTAACTTATGTCTGTCACTATTAGTTTCCCGAATTGAAGTTGTTTTCTTACCCTCTGGTTTACTTGTAGGTTTAGTTGTCGTTATAGGAGCCTTTTTTAGCTCACTTCTTCTAACCTTTTGTCTTTGCTGAGGGGTTTCTTTCCTGTTAGACTTTATTGGTGTTAATGGAGCTTTTTGTTCTTCAGGTTTAACTTCTTGCTTTTGTTCCTCATCTACTTGCCGATGTTCTTTCTTTCTAGGTGTTACCTTTTTTGATCGAGCTACGATGTTCTTTTTTTCGATATGCTCTGAAGAGGACTCTTTTTTTGTTTCATTCTTTGATTCGGAAATTTTTTGTGATTTCTTTTCTGTAGTATCACCGTTAGTTTTAGACTCAATAGGAGCACTATCTCCTAGAATTTCGCTTCTAATTGATTTTTTCTTTGATCTCTTTGATCTATCAATTTTTTTACCAGCAAAAGTGACTCTACTTACCGGCTTACTTTTCTTTTTCGGCTCTGGTGAGGGTTGTTCTGTTTCGCTTTTAGAGTCCCATCTTCTTTGAAAACTTGCAGTGGCTGTAGGGTCAAACCTCGGTTCTCTTCGCGACTTTGATTTCTGAGTACTTGTTTCTTTCGGTCTGCTTTCTTTATTATCTTCTTTTGAAATGGTCTTATCAATAACTTCCTTATCCTTTTCTGAAGGAATAATAGGTTTATTAGCTTCTACATCCTTTATTTCTTCGGGCTCGAGCTCTTCCTCTTCAGGTGGTTGACTAAGGAAAAACAACTTGTCGCTTAAGTACTTCTTAAATAAAGGACGATCCGTCGAATAAACCGCGGCTGAGGCAATCCTTTTTTTAGTTTCGGGATGTTTTAGGTCTTTACTTCCCTTAGCCAATAGAAATCTACCATTGAGGAAGTAAGGACTATTCTTAACTATTTCCTCTAATTCTCCTAAATCTGCATCAGTCAGGCTATTGGGATTTCTAATAAATGTGATTAATTCGTTCTTATTCACGTGTGATTGGCTCTAGGTATAATGCTAAAATTAAGCAAAATCACCAATTTGCCACAGAGGCATTGAAAATATCGAGAATTATTTGGTCGAATATTTCTTCAACGAATGCTTCTTCATTCGAGGCTAAATCATCTTCAGTGTTATCAAAGTCCTTAAAAAAAGAAAAGGATCTATCAAAATCGAAAGTTGGATCTTTAATGTTTACGTATGAAGATGAAATAGTAATAGTTATTCTAGATAGTGCTGAAAAATCCGCTTGCAGATCATTCCCAGATGAAGTTGCTGCTACAGGGGTGATGGTGTAATTGGCTATGTATCCATCAATTTGTAAGTCGCCATTCGTTTCTACTAATTCTAAACTTGTGTTTTGCTGGAAGTAATCTTTAATGTTCTCAGTAAATAGCACGGTCATATTGGAAGGCCCAAGAGGAGCATTGTTATAAAACGTTTGTATAGATATGGTTTTTACATCAGATGCAATTGAAGCTCCTGTAAAAGAGTATATGCCGCAACCTCCTAGTAGAAATAGTGGTAAAAGAGATAGAATGACTTTAATCCTTTTCAATTTCATATTGTTTTATCTTTCGATACAAAGTTCGTTCCGAAATGCCTAAATCTTCGGCAGCATACTTTCTCTTATTATTATTCTTTCTTAGAGCTCTGATGATCATTTCTTTTTCCTTCTTTTCAAGAGATAATGAATCTTCAAATTCAGCCTCGTGCGTAATGTCTTCTATCTCTTCGCTATAATCCTCTTCGTTTGCCGAGATGACTAGTGCTGGACTCTCTTTTTCTTCTTCCCTGTATTCTTCCAACTGTCTACTTGGAGATGGCGAGTCAATGTTTTGAAATAAGCTTTTATGATCATCTAAAATTTCTTGATCATTTTCATTACCATCAAGCATTTTGAAAACAAGTTTTTTCAATTCAGCCATATCGGCTTTCATGTCAAAAAGCACCTTATACAAGATGTCTCGTTCGCTAAAATTGTCTTTAGTTTCTTCTTTATCTATTAGCGCAGGTAAATTATTTCCAGATCTAGGAAGATAGGATTGTAGCTTAGTGACAGTTACTTCTCTTTCTACACTTAGTATGCTCATCTGTTCAGCTAAGTTTTTGAGCTGCCTAATATTGCCAGGAAAACGATGCGATTTTAAGTATTCCTCTGCATCCGAAGTTAGTTTTATCGGATCAGTTCTGTAATTTTCGGCAAAATCGTAAGCAAATTTCCTAAAAAGCAAAACCACATCATTTTCTCTATCCCTTAAAGCCGGAACAGAAATAGGAACGGTGCTAAGTCGGTAGAACAAGTCTTCTCGAAACTTGCCTTTACCTACTGCCTCTTGAAGATTGACATTTGTAGCTGCAATGACTCTAACGTCCGTTTTTTGAACTTTTGAAGATCCTACTTTAATGAACTCTCCATTCTCTAGCACACGTAACAACCTTGCTTGAGTACCCTGTGGCATTTCACCTATTTCATCTAAGAATATGGTACCACCATTGGTTACTTCAAAATAACCTTTTCGTGCCTCATGAGCACCTGTGAATGATCCTTTTTCATGACCAAATAATTCAGAATCAATTGTTCCCTCTGGAATTGCGCCACAATTGATCGCAATAAATTGTCCATGCTTTCTGTGTGAAAGACTATGGATTATTTTGGAGAAAGACTCTTTTCCAACTCCACTTTCTCCATTTATTAGAACGCTCATGTCTGTTGGTGCTACTTGCATAGCAACACGAATAGCATTGTTGAGTTTGGAGGAATTTCCTACAATTTCAAAACGTTGCTTAATTGACTGAACTTCGGAATCTATTTTTAAACTCATTGTACTTCTCCAAATAATGCAGCAGGTGAACAGTCTGATATTTTAACCTGAACATATGTTCCTTTAGGTTGATCGGAATAGAAAACAATAGATTTGTTCTGTGAATTTTTACCATACATTTTGTCTGGCGTTTTATTACTATTTCCTTCAATTAAGACGTCAAAAATTTTACCTACATCTAATCGATTTCTCTCTAATGAAATTTCTTTTTGTAAATCGATAATTTCTGCAAGACGTCTTTTCTTTATTTCTAAGGGAATATCATCTTCATATTTTTTGGCGGCCAGTGTGCCAGGTCTCTCAGAGTAGAAATACATAAATGAGGTGTCATACTTTACTATTTTCATTAGTGAAAGTGTATCCTTATGTTCGTCTTCAGTCTCCGAACAAAAACCTGAAATAGTGTCTGAAGTGATAGAGCAGTCATCACCTAAAATATCACGAATAGCACTTACTCGCTCTAAGTACCATTCCCTTGAATATGTTCTATTCATCATTTCAAGAATACGAGAGTTTCCACTTTGGGCGGGCAAGTGAATGCTTTTACAGATGTTGTCATACTTTTTCATAGTATGGAGAACCTCATTCGTAATGTCTTTTGGGTGAGAAGTAGAGAACCTAACTCTTAGTTCGGGACTCACTTTGGCGACCATTTCTAAAAGATGGGCAAAATTGACTATTTTGACTCCTTTTTTCTTTTCAAGTCTAGCCTTGTTATTTTCTTCCTCTGACCATTTGTATGAGTCAACATTTTGGCCAAGAAGTGTCACCTCTTTAAATCCTTTATTAAAAAGATCTTTAGCCTCATCGACAATAGAATAAGGATCTCTACTTCTTTCTCTCCCTCTTGTAAAAGGAACAACGCAAAAAGAACACATATTATCACATCCTCTCATAATAGAGATGAAGGCCTTTACTCCATCAGAGTTTAAGCGGACAGGGGCAATATCTGCATAAGTTTCTTCCCTAGAGAGAAAGGTGTTGATTCCTTTTTGACCATCTTCTGCTTCCTTTACCAGCTTCGGTAGATCTCTGTAAGCATCAGGGCCTAATACTAGGTCTACTATTTTATCTTCTTCAAGCAGCTTCTCTTTAAGTCGCTCAGCCATGCAACCTAAAACACCTATGGTTACTTCTTTATTTTTCTTTTTGATGCCACGAAAGTAATTGAGTCTGTTTCTGACAGTATGCTCTGCTTTTTCACGTATTGAGCAGGTGTTGATAAGAATAACATCTGCATGTGCTGCAGAGGAGGTTGTACCAAAACCCTCTTTCTTTAAAATAGAAGTGACTACTTCACTATCGGAAAAATTCATAGCACAGCCATAACTCTCCAAATAAAGTTTTTTTTGTGATTGTTCAGCATTCTCTTCAGAAACCTTGAAGTCACATGATTCCGCTTCATTTTTTTCTTTTTCCAATAAATCAATGTCCGCTATCAATCCTTGCATCTTGCAAAGATAGAAGTGCTGTGACATTTTGTCAGCATTTTTAAACCGAATTTGTAATAGTTTTAAGATTTTGAAATAAACGTACTATGGCACTAATAGAATCAGTAAGAGGAAATACACCTAAATTAGGTAAGGAATGTTGGCTGGCACCCAATGCAACACTAGTAGGAGAGGTAGAGCTAGGAGATAGTTGTACTGTTTGGTTTGGAGCAGTAGTAAGAGGTGATGTTAATTTTATTAGAGTTGGAAACAATTCTAATATACAAGACAATGTAACCATTCATGGAACCTATAAGACATCTGGAACAACAATAGGTAATAATGTTTCCATAGGTCATAATGCAGTAATACATGGATGTACTATAGAGGACAATGTGTTGATTGGTATAGGAGCGATTATATTAGATAATGCGGTAATTAAATCAGGCTCCATAATAGGTGCTGGTTCTGTTGTTCTTGCAAACACAATAGTTGAAGAAAACTCTGTGTTTGGAGGGATACCAGGTTCAAAACTGAAGAGTATGGATGTAAAGAATAAGGAAATGCTAGCTAGAATTGCTGGAAATTACACGATGTATGCAGGCTGGTTTAAAGAGAATGAAAAATGAATATCTTAGTTAAGATTTTACTTTCCTCAATAGGAGTGGTTGTTGCTTCTTATTTACTACCAGGTGTCGAGGTTGATCAATTTACAACAGCTATAATCATAGCACTGCTGATTTCTTTACTCAATGTGACTGTAAAGCCACTATTGATTATACTTACTATTCCCTTGACCGTTTTTACACTAGGTTTATTCCTTTTGGTGATAAATGCAATTATTATTTTAATAGCAAGTTCAGTTGTGTCGGGTTTTGTAGTCGATAATTTTTGGTGGGCCTTATTTTTTAGTTTGTTGCTATCTCTGATTAATTCTCTACTTACGGATATCAGTAAGGATCAGAAATAAACAGGACACTGAGGGTCTTTCTTGTAATTTTTAAGCTTGATCCTATAATTCAGGAGTAATTCATGAGTACCTCTTGAATGATTTGCTAATGGATTAACCGTTGCGTCATATGCATATCCAAACCTGAAATTTTCATTTAAGATTAATTGAGTTAGAAACACAAGAGCGTCACCACTTCTGTAGGAAACACCCGCATAAGCAATTCCATCAAAAATGATAGTGGCATTAAGGTCTATACCCAATCTACTTTGTTCTTGATATCTAATCAATGCAGATGGACTTAATTTGATATTAGGAGTAAGGCCCAATATAATTCCACCTGTTGCATAGTAGTATCTACTTTCTTTAGAATCAGAGGTGCCATTCTCTACTTCATATAAATTATTTTCAATGATATATGGTACTGATACACCAGCATAAAAATGTGGATTGGCTAGATATATACCTGTACCAAAATTAGGAGTGAAACGGGTTGGAATAGAGTTGAAATTTGGATCAGATGTATCTAAGATGTTGAGTTGGCTGAAATCAGAAATTCTGTTATCGAACCCTCCAGATAGTCCCATGGCTAAAATCCCTATGGAAGTTTTCATTTTATAAGCATAACTGCCATAGAAAGAAGTTTCTTCATGAACACCAATTTTATCTCTAGTTGCCTGAATACCAACACCTATTTTGTTGGAATAAAAGGAACTGTGTGCTGAAAAAACCTGAGAAGTAGGAGCTCCATCTACATTGATCCACTGTTTTCGATGCACGAAAGTGGCACTTAGAACATTCAAACTTCCAGCATAGGCTGGGTTGAGTGAAAGTCCATTAAACATGTAGGTGGAGATTACAGGTCTTTGCTGCCCAAAGACCTGTAATGTTCCAACTAGAAGTAATATGATAAAAGTAAATTTTTTCATAGTATGCTAAAATTACCTAACTATTTCGATATAACCTTGAACCGGCTCATCACCGTTTCCTAAATCAACAACGTAGAAATACGTTCCCGTTGGTAATTCCAGACCGGCATCACCAACTCCAATATTGCTGAATCCATCAAATCTGACTGAAGTATTGTTATATCCATCAATCTCGTATACTTTCTGACCAGCTCTGTTAAATATCTGAACTTGGTTAGCAGGGAAGTAATCAATACAGTCGATAAGGAAGAAGTCATTCTTACCATCATCATTTGCAGAGATACCATTATAAATAGTCAATGATGTCTCAATGGTGAATGTAGCACTATATCTACATCCATTTTCTGCGGTAAATGACACATAGTAATCACCAGGATAGGCATCTATCAATGTAGATACATTTCCAACAAGAACACCGTCTTCATTATTCTCTCTCCATTCGTAATCAGTAGCAGCATTAAATTCTTCGAATTCTATTGTTGCGTATCCTGTAAATTGGTTTGTTGCTCCATCTTCAGTTCTGAGACAAATTGAGTTATTGAATTGAACTTCAAAGACAGGATCAGTTACATCAAAACCGATAGTTACTTGAGCAGGTATTGGTGTTTCACACCCAGTGATCAAGCTTCTAGCATAGACTTCATAAGTAGCAGAATCTAAATTGAATACCTCTGATCCGGTAGCATATATCTGATTTGGATTGGTAATATCATACCATTCAAATATGAAGTCACCTGAATTACCATCTACATTAGCTACAGCTGTTCCATTTGGAGACATGCAATTTGTTCTAACTCCATTTACTATTATGGTTGGAGTGACTACATCTGCAGGTGCGTCAATAGTGAATTGCTGCATAGAAGCACAAAGCGTTATTCTATCCGTTACTGTCAATTGATAGATTCCAGCTTCCAATTTATCAGCGAAAGTATTTGTGCTTACTAGAGAATCAAAATTACCAGTCACACCCTGTGTATACCATTCAGTATCGATGGAAGAAATATCACCATCAAACACGATCTCAGCGTATCCATCTTTCTCATCAAAGCATACTGTTTGATGTCTAATTACATCTACTTCGAATTCTGGATTTACAGTTGCGTCTTCAACAAATACATCTTTCACATTGTAAACGCACTGGCCATCAACTTCATCTACAACCAAAACCGTATATGCTTGATTTCCAGCTATATCTTCAACAAGTGATCCTTGAGCAAAAGAGTTGGCAATATCAGGAGTATTGGTTACTTCCTCTTTTGTACCAACGAACCAGTAGAAGGTGTAATCATTGATAGAGCGGTCTAGACCAGGCTTGATCACAGTAGCTGAAATCTTTCCATTTGGATTAACACAATTAGTGTTAGTAGAACTACTCACACCAATTGCATCAGGATCAAATTCAGCATCCGTCATTTCGAACGTCTCCACAGCACTACAACCTGTAGCCACTCTTGTCACCTCAACGGTGTAGAAACCTACGCCAATTCCTCCAACAGAGTCTGCATTGGCTCCCGCCAGGTTAGCTCCTCCATTGTAATCATCCGAGGTAAGCGGGTTGCTCGTGTCATTTCCAAAGTACCACTGTACTGCATAATCAGGATTAGTAGCAGGAACACCATCTGCGCTTACTTTCAGGTATCCATTAGGATTACTAGTATCACAGTTGAGTTGTAACCTGAATGACTCTAAGTCAATAACAGGAATTGTGAAGTCCGCCTCTATTTCCACTTCGTACACAGATGTTGTACAGTTGACTAATGTGTTTGTTCCAATCACCCAATAGATTCCTGCTTGCGCAGTAGTATATGATGCGCCACCAGTTCCTGTAAACACAGGAGTAGGAGAACCAGATGTTGGATCTGAATCATAGTAATCAAAGTCATAATCAGTAACAGCATCTCTACTTACACTTGTTATGGCTATAATACCTGTTCCAGGATTACACTGATTACTTGGAGTCAAGTCGAATGCAACTATTTCCACTTGAGTAGGAACATTCGGTACGACAAACTCTTCGAGCACAACACAGCCAGTTGATATTCTCGTTACCTCAACAGTATATGTGTCAGCATATAGACCAGAAAGATTCGATGTTGCTACACCAGCAGGAGTTGATCCATTAGCTATGGTCACACCTTCGGCCAACGCAGTTCCTGTTCCACTTCCTAAATACCATTGGAACGTGTAGTCAGAATCAGTATGGTCTATGCCAGTTGTTGTTCCTTGTTTTGCGGTAGCTCTTAGCGCACCAGTTGGTGTGGCACCTGAGCTACATGTAGAATCTGCTGCTTGTAAGGCAATGCTAACAATAGGTCTTTGAACGTCATTAATAATGTCGAACTCAGTAGCATCAGAATCACAACCTGAATCATCTTTTGTTAATACAGAGAAGTAAGACCCAGCACTTAACTCTTCGAATATGAACGGAGAGGATGCGTCATTGTCCGCTATCTCATTACTAGCAGTAAATGGTTCGCTATTATATATTCTTAGCGTATATGAGCCTGTCATTTCAGCCTGTGATAATGGTTGTCCTTTAAACGAGCCTTGCAGTAATTCAAATGAACCCATATCTGCAGGATTTCCATCATTGTCATCATCACATGTAGAGTTATTAACTACACTATAATCGAATATAGAAGGATTGATAGGCACGTTAGTTATCGTGTAATTCCTAATTATGGAACAGTCAGTATTATCATTTGTAACACTTACTGAGTAATCACCAGCAGCAACATCTGTTAAGGTTACCGAAGTACTACCTGCTATTTCATTACCAGCTGTTGCACCAGAACCTGTAAACCACTGAACAGTGAAATGATCTGTATCATCAAATTGACTATCTATCAATATTTCAATTCCTCCAGCATTGACTCCAGTTCCGCAATCTTCATCAGGAGTAAGACTAACTAAGGTAACCTGAGGGTTTCTAGTAGAGTCAGCTACGTTGATCACCCCAGATGCAGCGCTACATCCTGTTGTGTTATTTGTGGCAATGATATAGTAATCAGCACTTGCTAGGTTACTCACCACTAAACTATTGTCAGTTGTTGTAGACATATCAAAAGGAGAGCCTGTAACATGTGCACCTGTTGCTGATCCACTTCTCACTCCAATGGTGAATGATGTAAGATCACCACCAGATACATCAGCATCATTAATTGTGATTCGCCCACTATTCCCTACACAAAGCGTATCAGGCAATGTTCTTGCTCTGATATCGTCTTCGTTGAGGGTAGGCGTTTCTACATCTGAGGTTATAGTGAAAGAAGCGAAGACAGTACAACCCAGATTCGGGTTAGTAGCCGATCCTTGATTTTTGGCAATGAATACGGTGTACGTACCATCTGCTAGTCCCGTCAACTCGGTGAAGTCAGC
>JBGCFL010000117.1:0-4240 GCA_045106975.1 Ekhidna sp.
TGAGCTTCTGTTCTAGAGTAAAAAGCATTTCTTGCTACTTCTTTCAATTGCTCAATTCCCTTTTCCTTTTTCCCTTTAGGGAAGAAGACCATTATGGGCTTCAAAAGAGGGTACTCTTCTCTAATCCATTCAGCATAGTAATTGAAAAGTGCATCACCAAAAAGCAACTCTGGGCTATATGTTTCATGTCCTCTGCATTCTTCTAAATAGTTGAGCGCCTTTTTTCCTGCAAATGCCGCTTTTCTATAATCCCGTCTTTCGGAATACAATCTACCTGCGAATGCATTAGCCGCTGCAATAAAAAAGGATGATTCAATTTCATTGAATTTCTTCATTTTACGAGCAAGCATTTCTGTGGTATCCATGTAGGCCAAAAATTCTTTATCCCACTCTTTATTATCGTAATTGGGCACTATCCTCCACCAGTAGTTGAGCCCCTTCATCAAATATGGTAGCGGATGCCAAGGATATTGCTTGCGCAAATAGTTAAAGTGACTGAGTGATTTCTTAAACTCGAAATTATACATCGCGTCTACAGCCTCAGTAGATTCAATTTGAATAAAAGGATTGACCAGCAAACTGTATTTGGTACTATCGCCAACCAGTTGCCCTTTAGACCGTTGAGCATCTAGATTCGTACTTAATAGGAATAAGATAAAGACCGTGATATTTTTGATGTGCATATTCATTCAATTTGCAAAACTATATGACTGAGGGATTAATTAAATACAGAAAGAGATTTTTGGAAGATTGGTTTGATTTCAATGGAACTGCCATGTTCTTGATTTTATGCCTCGTGTATTTTGCTCTGCTCTTTGTGAAAAAAGTTTTCATCATCGATTCTATTGCTGCATTTGAGATTCTCAACGAACGTGGTGATATGTGGGTATTTGACATCATTTATAACATCCAATATTTAAGTATTCCTGTTTTCCTTACATGGAAATTCTTATGGACTACTTTATTTCTTTGGATTGGTTGTTTCATGTTTGGTTATCGGTTGCATTTCAATAAGCTCTATAAGCTAGTTATGCTTTTAGAAATTTTTTTCTTCCTCCCCGAAATCCTTAAAATCATTTGGTTTACTCTCTTTTTTTCAGATCCTGACTACAATGACTATATGGCATTCTATCCATTTTCATTGATCAACTTGGTGGACTACACACAAATTGAACCAAACTGGCACTATCCTCTAAAATCTCTCAATATTTTTGAAATACTGTACTGGCCTCTGATGATTCTAGGCGTCTATTTTTTGAGTGGTAAAAGCTTGAAAATTTCTACTTATATCGTCTCAAGTTCTTATGTGCTCTTTTTTTTAATCTGGCTTGTTTTTTATGTAATTGTCTATTGACCAAAACCCACCCCTACCCCCTCCATGGAGGGGACTTGCTCGCTTAATGATATTTTGATATCCCCATTAAAAAGTGTTAAAAATATAGCTTTCAATGCAGCCATGACGTAAAGCTCTATTTCAGGATCAATTCCTAGCACCTATTTCAAAAGATTCTAGGTGTTAATTGCTAATTTCGCCCTTTATATAAAAATCAACCATGGGATACCAAAAAATCAACGTAATCACAGGCTGGATCGCTTTTCTTGTAGCAATGATCACTTACTGCCTTACTGTTGAACCTACAGCTAGTTTCTGGGATGCAGGCGAATTCATCGCTTGTGCGTCAAGACTCCAAGTTCCTCACCCTCCAGGGGCTCCTTTTTTCCTACTTGTTGGTAGAATGTTCTCGATGATGGGTGGAAGCGATTTGACTGATATCGCTTTGAGAGTAAATATGTTGAGTGTAGTGAGTAGCGCCTTTTTCGTATTGTTTATTTTTTGGTCTATCACACATCTCACTAGAAGAATATTAAAAGTAAAAACAGGTGAAGAGTCTGTTTCAGATATCATTTTGATTATGGGGACCGGTCTTGTTGGATCGTTGGCTTGTACTTTTTCAGATTCATTTTGGTTCTCTGCTGTTGAGGCAGAAGTATACGGAATGTCAGCTTTCTTCACAGGGTTTGTGTTTTGGGCTATTCTAAGATGGGAAAACCTGAGCGAAGAGGGTGACAGAGCAAGATGGCTTATTCTTATTGCCTACATGATGGGGCTTTCCATAGGGGTTCACCTTTTGAACCTAGTCGCCATTCCTGTTTTGGGTTTAATTGTTTATTTCAAATACTTTGAAAAAGTAACTACGAAAGGGGTTATCAGTACATTGGCTATTTCAGGACTAATTGTCATTATCATATTAGAAGGTATTATTCCAGGACTTCCATCTATTGCTGGTAAACTGGAGATCTTGTTCGTTAACAGTTTCGGACTTCCATTTGGGTCTGGCGTTATCTTCTTTGTTGTGCTATTCTTAGGCGCCCTAATCTACGGCATTTATTATTCGGTGGTAAATAATAAATACATCCTTAATACTGCAATGCTTGCATTAGCATTCATCATGATAGGATACTCTTCTTATATGATGGTGCCTATCAGAAGTGCTTACAACCCTCCTATTGACGAGAACAATCCTGAGGAGATCATCTCTTTCGTTTCTTATTTGAAGAGAGAGCAATATGGAAGTCGTCCTTTGTTTAAAGGCCAATACTATACTGCTGACCTAATTGACAACAAGAAAGGCGCTCCTATCTATATGAGAGGTGAAGACAAATATGTCATCAAAGATTACAAAGTAACTCAAGAGTTTGATCCTGCACACAAGACTATTCTTCCAAGGATGTACAGTTCATCACCTGCTCATATTAATAAATACAGAGAGGTAACAGGATTGAAAGAAGGAGAAAAACCAAGCTTCTCCGACAATATTTATTACCTCGTAAAACATCAACTTGGGCATCAATACATGCGTTATTTCTTATGGAATTTCGCTGGTAGAGCTTCTGACATACAAGGTGCTTCTTGGGTCGGTTTAAACGGTGCTTTTGAAAATTTACCTACAGAACTGAAGGAAAATAACGGAAGAAACATCTATTTCATGCTTCCACTTTTGATCGGAATACTGGGAATGTTTGTTCAGTACAAAAGAGATCCTAAGATGTTTGCCGCAACTGCGCTTCTCTTCTTCATGACGGGTATTGCGATTGTCCTTTACCTGAACACTCCTCCTATTGAACCAAGAGAGAGAGACTACATTTATGCAGGATCCTTCTACATATTCACCATTTGGATCGGTTTAGGTATAATAGCGATTTATGATGCGATAAAAGGCATTTCAAAAGAAAAGAAAATTGCAGCCGTTGCAGCTTCTGTTTTAGGCTTGACCATACCGGTATTGATGGCTACTGAGACTTGGGATGATCATGATAGATCAGATAGATATTTCTCTGTAGATGCTGCCAAAAACTATTTATCATCTTGTGCTCCAAATGCTGTGATTTTCACAGGTGGTGACAATGACACATTCCCTCTTTGGTATGCTCAGGAGGTAGAAGGTTTTAGAAGAGACATCAGAGTTGTGGTACTTAGTTATTACAATACTGACTGGTACATTCAGCAAACCATGCGTCAGGCGTATGAATCTGATCCTCTTCCGTATAGCCTGGAAGAAAAACACTATCAACAAGGTGGACTAAATGATTGGCTTCCTGTATATGAGAGAGAGGAATTGAAAGGAAATGCGATTAATGCGGAGATTCTTCTGAGGCTAATTGAACAAGAAAATCCTGGACTTCAGATTCCTACTCCTATTAGCGCTTATAATTCCTTACCAGCTAGAACACTCTTCTTAGGGGGTATTGATACAACTAAAATCAAGACGTTGGTATCGGAAGACCTGCATGATAAGATTGTTGATAAAATGGTTTTGAAAGTGAAAGGAAGGGCCATGGAAAAGAAAGACCTTGCATTGCTTGATTTCATCATTGCCAATAATTGGGAACGTCCTATCTATTTGAACAATACATCCATTGAGCAAGTAAAATTGGATCTTAGAAACTATGTAGTGCAAGAAGGTCTGGCTTACAGAGTTTTACCAGTAGAAAATTTAAATCAACGAGGTGACTATCCAGTAAATACTGATGTGATGTATGACAATGTTATGAACAAATTCACATGGACTAACCTCGATGACCCTGATGTTTATTACACACAAGATTATCTTGGTTTTGTACTGAACTCAAGATCTACATTCAATACTCTTGCTGATGCGCTCATCAGAAAAGGGGAATATGATAGAGCAAGCGAAGTATTACTTAAATGCTTGGAAGTGATGCCAAATGAATCTGTTTC
>JBGCFL010000118.1:0-16042 GCA_045106975.1 Ekhidna sp.
GTCTTATCACCGTATTGAAAAGTAGTTGTGTTGTTCGGTTTAATAAGTCGAACTTGACTATTTACTTCAGGGAAATCCAACACCATCTGTGGTCCTATAGAATGAGGGATTACAGCAAAGTCAACTTCACGGTCTGGGTACACTCTATTCAGTGCTATACGATAAACACTCTCGTCCTGAAAGTTATCAAATGACGTCTCATGGTCTACATATAGCAAGATGGTAAGACATGTAGCCATCCCTAGAGCTAAACCAAAAATATTGATAAAAGTAAAAGCTGGCTTTTTCTTGAGGTTTCTTAGCGTCGTAAATAGAAGGTTTTTAAGCATATTTTTAGTGTTGGTAAGTATAAGTACTAGTACTAGAATTCTTAGTTAGAAGTTACAATTTATCTTATTTAACAACTTCATTCGGCTCATTACTCTAGCTTCAAAATTGACATAAAAAAAACCATCTCTTCCGAGACGGCTAACTTTATACTCACCACGATATAAAGTTTAGAATATTTTAAATTCTGTTCTTCTGTTTTTAGAATGCTGACTATTGCTACACTCAACTCCATCTTTACATTCATTTAGTGGCTGAGTTTCACCATAACCCACTGCAAGCAATCTCTCTTTATCAACTCCTTGAGATATAAGATACTCTACTACTGATTTTGCTCTTCTTTCGGAAAGGCTTTGATTTGAACTAGCACTACCTCTAGCATCTGTATGTGAACCTATTTCGACGATTGAATTTGGCTCCTCATTCAATTTTACCAACAATTTTTCATCAATGATTCTTAAAGAAGACCTAGTCAGTTCCGCACTTCCAACTTCATAATTAATTGGTAATACAATTCCCGATGCAGGAATAGTACAAGGTACTTCTCTCCATATGGTAAGTCCTCCCGCTTTAGTCAAAATTCTTTTCGTAACCTCAGTGTAGATAGCAGGAACCTCTTCTGAAGTAGTTGTTTCGTCTTTAATCAAAACAGTTCTAATAATATCCTTAGTCTCTGCAGTTATAATCTCAGTTCTATATGCTGGTTCCTTTACTACTTCTTGTCGCTCTACAACTTCATATTTTCCTTTAATTCTTTTAGATGAAGTTGTTTGGTCTTTATCCTTTGTCTTAATGGATACATCTCTTGTCACTGCTGGTATTTCTACATAGTGAAGTACTCTACAATCATCAGGATCAATAGAAGGACAATCAGGATCTTTCTCACCAGCAACCCATCTTCCTGTTTTTGACTTAATCTCTACTGTCTCTACATCGTTAGAAAATTCTTCATCTTCTATCGTCAGCTGGTTATATGGATCTTTTATCCAAATAGTGTCATAGACTGTTTTATACTCTGCTGGTTCAAAAATGTACTTTTTGCTTTCTGGTTTTACTATGACTGTTTCAGTTACTTCTTTGTATTCAGCAGGAACTACAGTCAACTTTGTATAAGCTGGCTTTAACATTACCTGTTCTTTTTCCTCACGATATTCATCGGGAGATACACATTTAGCGTAACATTTTCCCGGTTCTGGATTCTCTGGCAATCCATCTTGACCGAAAGCTAAAGAACCTGCTGCTATAAAAACGATTAGGTTAGCAATTTTTCTCATGATTAGTTTTTGTTTTTTGTGAGTCCCAAAAAGACAAATTCTAACCATTTGAGTGCTGAAATTTTCGGTAAAAAAAACGAAAAATCAAGGTAGAAATATGATTTGATTCTATGTAATCAATTAAGAAGAATAGAATTATACACATCTATATCCATATCACCTGATGGATATAGGTTATTATCATTCTGAAATTTTAGGAGTGCATCTCTAGTCGCTATACCAAAGACTCCATCTAACTCATGCTCATATCCATGCGCATTTAGTCGCTTTTGTAATTCCCAAACTAGCGGTCCCCTGTTGCCTAACTTTAGATTTAAAAAATCATCTTTATCATTCAAAAATTTTACTTCTGCTTCTGGAACACCAGATTCAACCGCAATAACTCCTTCATTATTCATTCCTTTGGATTTCAATGTAGCCGAATAGCTCAATTTCATTTCCAAATATTTCAATCTAGAAAGCGTCTGATTGTAGTACTTAGCAGCATTCAACTCCACTTCAGAATTTTGATCAGGGAATCGAACATCGATAGACTCATTACTCCACTTTAATCGAGCAAATGATCCAACTTCTATACCCTTTTGAAAATACTCATCTACAAGAGCAGAGTTATGATAATTAATATCAATTGCTTCACTTAAAACATACTCATAGTCAGCAGGAGGATTGAATCTCTTGTAATTTTTGTACTGAAAAAATATAATTAATGGCAATCCAATAATAATAATTCCAAGTAGTAGCTTTTTCATATTTTCAATTTCTTATGGATAGGATAAAAATTACAATTGCTTAAAATACAAGCTCAATCTTGCTTCCAAATCCTCTGATGTTCGATCCGTTTTTTTCATCATGATTTCTTTCACAAATAATAAAATAGCGTCATCCAGTCTTTGTTTGTACGAAGCATTGGTATTCCCGGTCATAGCAACTGCTATATAAAATTTAGAGAAGTCGTGCACGTAAATATTGAAATCATCATAACTTATGTTCTGCAGACTTCTTTCTCTTTCTTCAAAGGCATCTTCAACGAAGGATTTTATAGCTGTCAACATGCCAGAAATCATATCTTGATCCAGCGCCTTACTACGTGTATAGCTTGCTTTCAAAATACCTGAATCCTGTTCTACGATGAAAATCTGTTGAATTTGAGGTTCTGTTGCTTTTTGAAGTATCAACTCACTGTATTTTACACCAGTAAAAAGTGCCTTCATTCGCATCTTTATTCCCTCGAAAGAAAGAGCTTGCTCAAGTTGCCTATCCAGTCCCTCTGTAAGTACCGCCATTTCCTGCGCTACATACTTTTTGATCATTTGACCAATGATTGGAAACAACGCCTGAACTACATCGTCCTTTGACTCCTTGATTTGCACCTTCAGAGTTGCGGTAATAGTTGGTCCCAATTTATCAGGCATCACTTCCATCATTTTCTCAATGATTTCATTGACTTCTGCATCAGGTAAATCGCGAGCTTTCAGTGATTCATCAATCCGTTCGTTTACCTCTCTGAGTTTGTTATTAAACTCGCGGTATTTTTTATTTTCTTCTTCAAAGAGGAGCTCTTTAAGTGCTGTTAATCCACTATTTGTCTCCATCTAATTTATTAAGAATCTAATTGTTTGGCCATATCAGACAAAAGGTTGGCTATCTTCTTTCTATCAGCTTTTGCTTCTGATAGTGAGTTCAATTGGTCTTTTATTTCCTGACTGGTATCATCAATCTTCTTATTGATTTTTTCGTCAAGACTTTCCAGTTTTTCTAGGACATCTGATCTAAAGTCAGCAGCTGATTTATCTATTTCAGCTCGATTCTCCTGAATTAAATCCTTTAATTCTTTGAATTCGTCTCGATACTCCTTAACATTTTGGCCAAAAAGTAAATCTCTTACCGCTTCTAATTTATCCGTTTCCTGAGGACTCATTTCGGTTGTTTGACTTTCCCCATTTCCATTTGACTGAAAATCTTCTAGCTCGACATCCACTTGCCCATTATCTTTTTTTCCAAATACTTTTCCCATGATTCGCTTATTTTTAGAACTAGTAATAGTAACAATATTATTTGAAATTGTACAATTTTTACAACTAAATCTGATTCATTGAATTCAATAAATCTTGCTTATTGTTTTTGCCAATTGGGATGATTTTATTCCCCATTTTAATACTAAGCTGCTCAATATTCTCAATCTTATTTAGCTGTACTATAAAAGAACGATGTACTCTTACAAATTTTTTGGCTGGGAGAATACTGTCAAGATCCTTCATACGCTTGTGTATTATATATGTCTTATCATCAGTATGGACTTTTATATAATCACCATATCCTTCGAAGCAATGAATAGCATTTAAATCTACATTAACTAAAAGATTATCGGACTTCAATAAGATGTATTCAGTAGAATCAGACTGATTAAGCTCTCCATACAACTTTTCAATAGCCTCTTTCTCATCACTTATCTTATTTTTTTCTCGTTCTAGTCTTCTAGATTCTATATCTCTTACATTTCGTTCTTGCTGAAGTTCAAAAACCTTTTTGTATTGAGGTCCAAAATCATATGTTATCCAACAATATTTAATTCCCCCTTCATCAACCATCTTTTTTACCACAAAATCATAGTGGGAGGATTTTCCGAAAAACGAGATATCGACACAATCAAATGTGACCTCTTCCCCTAAACCTAACGATTTAAAAACATCATTCATCCCTTCAAAAAACAAACTATCATTGTAGATATTGAAGGTTAAGTTTACTTCAGCAATACTATTATCCGAATCAAGAATCTTTCCATTTTCATCAAAAATGATAGTTTGTGATAATGAATCAAATCGTTTTAGTTTTATTTCCCGAAGGTTCATAGCATTTCTTTTGCAAGGCTCTTAAATGAAGACTCTACATTATCTCCTGTTTTAGCACTCGTAAGATTAAACCCTACTCCTATCTCTGATCGAATTTCTTCGATGAACTCATCTTTAACAAGGTCAGATTTATTTCCTAATACCACAGAAGGAATCTGAGGATTATCCTTTGTGACCTCAAAAATATCATCAGATATACGCTCATAAGATTCCGGCCTTGTGAGATCGAAAACATAAATAAGGCCATGTGCTCCCATAAAATATTTTTTAGGAATTTTTGTAGCAGATGATTCTCCTGCTATGTCCCATAAAATCATATTTACTCGAGCTCCATCAACATCCACTACTTTTTTATCAATTTTCACACCAATAGTGGTCATGTATTGTTCTGAGAATTTTTCGTGAATAAACTGTTTAATAAGAGATGATTTACCAACCCCAAAATGACCTGCTATTATTACTTTTTTTGATACTTCCACTTAAACTAAGGATTTTCGCTTTTTATATAAATATGAATTTCACTGAATATTCAGCGAAATAATTCATCGAAAGTCATATTTAATTTAAATTCAAAGGTAAACTAATAATGAATTCAGATCCTGAATTTTTTTCGCTATTAAAGGATATACTACCACCGTGATCCTCTATGATTGAATAACTTATCGATAGTCCTAACCCTTTTCCTTTCCCCTCAGGGCGAGTAGTAAAAAAAGGATTGAAAATTTTTAGTTTATCCTCATCATCAATTCCTGTTCCGTTATCTTTGATAGAAATTCTAACAAATTGAGGTTCTTCATTTGTAGATATGACAATTGTCCCTTCTTTTTCATCCGGAATAGATTGAATGCTATTTTTTAAGATATTAAGAATTGCCTGATTCAATTTTTTAGGGATACAACTAATTACACTATTAGATTGGCTGTACTTTTTCATGATCTTTATATTTGAAGAAAGGTCGTATGAAATCAACGAAACAGTTGCATTCAAATTCGAATGAAGATCTGAAGAAACAAAAACAGTATCATTCTTACCTGTAAACAATTGAAGTCCTTTCACCACTTCAGATATTCGTTCAGATCCAATTTTAATAATATCCAGAAAATTGTGGGCCTCCTGAATAATTTTATCTGAGCTAAGGCGATCTTCTTTAGCAAGAAAATCAAGTTTCTCTCTCAATAGATCAGTTCCATTGTGAATGAAATTGAGGGGGTTGTTTATTTCATGCGCCATGCCTGAAGTTAACTGCCCCAGAGATGCCATCTTTTCACTCTGAACTAATTCAGTCTGTGTTTCTTGAAGCCTTTTTTTACCATCTATTTCTCTTTGTAAGACTTCATTAAGCTTAGCATGTGTTCGCCTCAACTCTTGAGTCTGGATCTCGGCATTATTCCTTTCTTGTCTCAACTCTTCAACAGTTTTGTAGTGATCTTTGAGATCATGGATAACAAGCGAAAAGACTTTGCTCTCAACCTTGACAGCAAATAGTTTAATTTGAATATCGTAGATAGATAGTCTATTGAAAAGTTCTCCTTCAACAGATTTTAATTCAATTCCTTCTTCCAACTCTAATTCATTCAGCGCTTCGCTTAATCCGAAAAGAATCGGCTCCATAAAAACATTCTTAGCAGTGCCTAATATTGAAGCTAATCCTTCATCAGAAGAAGTAACAATTCCATGCTCATCAAATGTTACAACTTGGATTCTTCCTTTAAAAGAATCTAAGATTAGTTTATTAAGATCCACTTCGTTTGGCTTTTAAAAAAGTTCCTCAGGGCTAAGCAAGTAATTTATGAATATGAAATAATGATCTTACAAAAATTCGGTGAATGAAGTTAATTATGGGATGGTTTTGTGTGAAAATCTAGTTGTAAATCGATAGAATTATGCTCCGTAAAGAAAACATCATAATAATTTTAAGTGTAACAATCAATTTTGAGAGGGCATTACCCTTGAACTTAAACAAAAAAACCTACTCGCATGGAGTAGGTTTTAAATGACTATGTTCTGAAATCTACGCCTCTGCTTCTTCTAGCTCTACCTCTTTCTCAGCGATGAATTTTTCAGCATCTAGAGCACCCATACATCCTGTACCCGCAGCTGTAACTGCCTGTCTGTATATTTTATCCATGGCATCTCCTGTAGCAAATACGCCAGGAACATTCGTTTTTGACGTACCAGGAACTGCTTTAATATAACCTTGCTCGTCCATATCTATGACTCCCTTGAAAATATCTGTATTAGGCTTGTGACCAATAGCTACAAAAAAGCCTGTAGCATCAATCACTTTCTTTTCACCAGTAACATTATTAACTACTCTTACTCCAGATACTTCTTCATCACCTAATACCTCGTCTGTTTCTGTATTCCAAAGAATTTCAATATTCGGTGCGTTTTTCACACGCTGTTGCATGATTTTAGAAGCTCTCATTTCATCTCTCCTTACAATCATGTAAACTTTCTTTACAATCTTAGAAAGGTAACTAGCCTCCTCAGCAGCAGTATCTCCAGCTCCTACCAACACTACATCTTGACCTCTAAAGAAGAATCCATCACAAACAGCACATGCTGAAACTCCCTTTCCATTCAATCTTTGCTCACTTTCAAGACCTAACCACTTAGCTGCGGCTCCAGTAGAAATGATAACAGCCTCCGCTTCTACTTCCGTTTTTTCATCTACCGTTACTTTATGTGGCCATCCTGAAAAATCAACTGAAGTGATCATACCACTCCTGATTTCAGTTCCGAATCTTTCAGCTTGTTTTTGAAAATCAACCATCATTTGAGGTCCATTGATTCCTTCAGGATATCCTGGATAATTTTCAACGTCATTGGTAATCGTCAATTGACCACCTGGCTGACCTCCTTGATACAATACTGGCTTCAAACCTGCTCTAGCAGCGTAGACTGCTGCTGTATAACCCGCTGGACCTGACCCAATAATTAAAACTTTTACTCTCTCTATTGACATATCGTTATTCTAATAATTTTTTTAACAAAAAAATTGGTGTCCGTTTTGAACACCAATTTATAGGTTTTTGTGCCCAATACTAGGCGAAAAAAATCAAGGTGTCTTGAAGATTACTCTTCTGACTTTTCTTCTCTAGCTGGACGTGGTAAAAGAACTTTTCTAGAAAGCTTGAATTTACCAGTTCGCTTATCGATATCAATCAATTTCACTTTAATTTCCTCTCCTTCTTCCATCACATCAGCAACGTTTTCAACACGCTCCCATTTAATTTCAGAAATATGAAGTAGTCCATCTTTTCCTGGAAGGAATTCGACAAATGCACCGAAAGGCATAATTGACTTCACCTTACCCTCGTATACTTCTCCTACTTCAGGTTGAGTTACTATTGCTTTGATACGGGACATTGCATTATCTAATGCAGCTCCATCGCTTGCAAATACACTTATTTTTCCACCTTTTTCATCTTCTTCAATATTCACGGTAGCTCCAGACTCTTTCTGAATCTCTTGAATAATCTTTCCTCCAGGTCCGATAACTGCTCCAATCAACTCTCTGTCAATTCTCAACTGAACCATACGAGGTGTATGAGGCTTCAATTCAGGTCTTGGCTCTGTGATTGTTTTAGAAATCTCTCCTAATATATGAAGCCTTCCCTTTTTAGCTTGCTCTAGCGCTTCTGCAAGAACGTCATAAGAAAGACCATCCACTTTGATATCCATCTGACATGCAGTGATACCTTCTGTTGTACCAGTCACTTTAAAGTCCATATCACCTAAGTGATCTTCGTCTCCAAGTATATCAGAAAGAATCGCATACTTTCCGCTTTCAGCATCAGAAATCATTCCCATTGCTATACCTGAAACTGGTCTTTTAAGTTTGATACCAGCATCCATCAATGCGATAGTTCCAGCACAAACTGTTGCCATAGAAGATGAACCATTCGATTCTAAGATATCAGAAACTACTCTTATTGTGTAAGGATTACCTTCATCTTCAGTTGGTAACATTGGTTTCAAAGCTCTTAAAGCTAAGTTTCCATGTCCTACTTCTCTTCTACCCGGACCTCTGTTTGGCCTTACCTCACCAGTAGAAAAACCTGGGAAATTATAATGTAGAATAAACTTATTGTATCCAGAGAACATAGCTCCGTCGACCATTTGTTCATCTAGCTTAGTACCAAGCGTTACAGATGTGATCGATTGAGTTTCGCCTCTTGTGAAAACTGCAGACCCATGAGCTGATGGCAAGTAGTTTGCTTCTGACCAAATAGGACGAATTTCATCTGTTTGTCTTCCATCCAATCTCACTTTGCTATCCAACACACTGTTTCTAACAGCATCCTTTTCTATATCGTGGAAATACTTTCCAAGGAGGAATCCACTCATTTCAGCTAGTTGCTCTTCAGAAAACTGAGAGATATACTCTTCGTAAACGGCTTTGAATGCTTCTTTTCTTTCGTTCTTATTAGGATTACCTTGAGCAGCAATAGCATATAGTTTATCATAAACCTGCTTATGCATAGAAGCTTTAAGCTCCTCATCCTTAGGCTCATGATCAAATTCTCTTTTTTCAGTTGCTCCAACTTCAGCAGCCAATTCTAGCTGAGCCTTGCACTGAATTTTGATTTCTTCATGACCGATTTTGATTGCTTCAAGCATTTCAGATTCATCCACTTCTTGGGATTCACCCTCCACCATCATGATATTTTCATCAGTACCAGCAACGATCAAATCAAGTGTTGATTTTTCCATCTCCTCTGGAGTTGGATTTACTTTGTATTCTCCGTCAAGTTTAATAACTCTCACTTCTGAGATAGGTCCTGCAAAAGGAATATCAGAAACAGCAAGTGCAGCAGATGCAGCAAATGCAGCAAGTGCATCTGGCATTACGTTTTGGTCAGCAGACATTAGCTGTATAGCTACCTGAGTGTCTGCATGGTAATCTGAAGGAAATAATGGACGAAGCGCTCTATCAACTAATCGACAGATCAATACTTCGTAATCAGAAAGTCTTCCTTCTCGTTTCAAAAAGCCACCAGGAATTTTTCCAGCAGCCGCGAATTTTTCTTGATAGTCAACAGATAGTGGAAGAAAATCCACTCCTTCTTTTGCCGTTTTTGATGATACTACGGTTGCAAGGATCATAGCGTCCCCCATTCGTACGACAACTGATCCATCAGCTTGTTTAGCCAATTTACCTGTTTCAATAGTAACATCTCTTCCATCAGATAGTTGGAAGGTTTTTGTAATGTGTTTCATCATAATTTTTGTGTAACAAGAGCCCGTTTAGCCCTTGGGTTGATAAATAAAAAAAGGGAATCGAAATTATGATCCCCTTTGATTTTTTTGTAGGAATTACTTCCTGATATTTAGCTTAGCAATAATGCTACGATATCTTTCGATATCATTTTTGATCAAATAATCTAGTAGTCTTCTTCTTTTTCCTACTAATTTCAAAAGACCTAATCTTGAGGAATGATCTTTCTTTTGTGTTTTCAAATGATCAGTCAAATGGTTTATTCTATAAGTGAATAACGCTATTTGAGCCTCTGTAGAGCCTGTGTCAGTGTCTGACTTGCCATGCTCATTGAAAAATTCTACCTTTTTTTCTTTTGTTAGATACATTCTAAATTCGTCTACCTCTAATAATTGAAGCGCAAATTTAGACTTCTTTCCCTTTTCTAGCAAATCTTCTCTTAAGCTTTTCTACCCAAATATTATAGAAGTCTGTATCAAAGAGCCTAGCATCTATTCTAGCTTGCCTTAGAAAGAACAATCCAAAGGGTAGTAACACCAAATCTGACATCCAAACTGCGAAGTAAGGATTCATCGCTCCTTCCTTAGCTGATTTTTCACCAATACTTGTGAAAACGTAATAAATAATGAAAAATATGATGGCTATGATAGTAGGCATACCCAAGCCTCCTTTTTTTATGATCGCCCCTAATGGAGCACCCACCATAAACATCAAAATGCAAGCAAGTGCTTGTGCGTACTTCTTGAATTTTTCAATTGTGTACAGATTTTCATCCTTACTTAGTTGGTATACTCTAATCTTAGCGGTGTTAACGTTTACTTTCAAACTCCTTGCTTTGTTCAAAGCATTCTGGATGTTTATAAAAACATTATCAGTTTGTTCTAATGAGGCTAGAGTAAGGGTGTCCTTTAATACTAGCGTCATGTCTAAACCGAGATTTTTTGAAGAAGCAACTTTCCTTTTTTTCTCAAAATCTTTCTTTTGAGGAATCACACTTACGGCCTTCCTTTTTGAACTATCTGCAAGTGCACTAGACTTTTCTTTGATTTTTTTAGGCAGGGATGATTTTTTCTTCTGGTCCTTTACAGGTTTTTGAAAAATGAAACTGGGCATTAGCGATGCTGATATTTCTTGTACAGAAACCGTGTCTTCTTTTACCTCCTCCTGTAGTATTCCTTTTTTTGATTCAAGATGGTAATTGAAATATCTTTTTGAATTGCTTACAAAATCGAATTTTGTTCTCCTTATGACCGTCTTAAATGAATCAATATCATGAGATAATTCACTGATATTTTTCATCTGTCTATTATTCTGAAACAGCTCTTCCTTTCTTCTTTTCAGATCAAATGATGAGAGGCTAAATACCAAATCCATTTTGTGATACTGTGTCTGGTAAAAACGATCAATTTCATTTCTATCCTCCGTTTGTTCAGAGTAGTAGTTCCCGTTAAACAATTCCAGCTTCAAATAACGATCATCCAAAATGGTGTACATCAATCCCGAATCTGCCAAAATCACGTTTTTATTCCCTCTACCCTCTGAATGATCATAGATAATTATATCTAATAATGTCTTACCGTCTGGTAATTTATCATTTGCCTTGATACTATAATCTGGAATTCCATTATAGAATGATCCCTCTTTGATATCCAACGCCGGTTTTGTTTGCTTTATATCATAAAGTAAACTGTAAGCTTTGAGGTTTGCAGCAGGGATGGCGTAGTTATTGAAAAAGAAAGCTCCAATAGAAAGGAAAAAGACAAACACGAAAATGGGCCTCAGAATTCTTAAAAGGGAAATACCTGAGCTTTTGATAGCTGTTAATTCGAAATGTTCTCCCAAATTCCCAAATGTCATAAGGGAAGAGACCAATACTCCTAGTGGTAATGCCACCTGAAGCATATTCAAAGCAAAATAAAAAAGAAGTTCCGCGAAAACTGTCGCTCCTAGATTTTTACCTACAAAGTCATCAAAGTATTTTAGTAAATACTGGACAAGTAGAATGAAATCAGATACTACAGTGGTTAAAATAAAGGGTCCAAGAAAGGACTTGATCATCAATTGATCTAACTTCTTCATATTAATGTAAAATTAGAAAATTGGATGATAGCAAGAAAGATACCAGAGACTATCCTCCAACTATTTCTTTCAAATCATGAGTTAATGATTCCCAAAGCTCGTGAGCTTCATCATCTTCCATATCTGAATAATCTGTAATTCGAACGTAAACCGACTGAGTTAGCTCATTCATTTCCACTTTAAACTCAAAGAAATTAGGATCATCATCTTCATCATCTATTACGTCAAATCGTGCATGATGATTAGTTCTGTTAGATGTGAGTTTCGCTTTTGTCTCTTCTCCATCCCAAATAAAAGTGAATACTTTATCCTCATTGTTAATATTTACATCATCAGCAAACCATTGTGCCAATCCTGATGCCGTACTGAAATAAGGGAAGAGCATTTTTTTTGATGCTCTGAATTCAAACTCTCCTACGAATTGATGCTTTGCCATACCTTTTTAATTTTTGGATAAGGTAAAAAAAAAATCTATTTCTTCAAGCTAATTGCATGAAAAGAAATCTTTCTTAGATTTGCGTTCCTTTTCAGGAAGGGGTATCGGATTTACTTTGAAAATTCGAACAAAAATTTGACATAATGGCGAGGTAGCTCAGTTGGTTAGAGCGTCGGATTCATAACCCGGAGGTCGGGAGTTCAAATCTCCCTCTCGCTACTTTTTACCCCTCAAAGCCTACTTTCTTATGACTTCCATCACAATAAGGCTTATCTCCAGAAGCTCCACACCTACAAAATGCAGTTGCTTTCTTTTTAGAGGTCTCAGTACCATCATAATGTCTAACACTAGCATTTCCAAAAAGCATTAAAGGCCCATCTTTCAGAACTTCAACCTGACTTTCACCAATATTATCTTCCTTATCATTCAAAGACATATTTTTTAACTTATATGATAATGCACCTGATGGACATTTATCAATTTGATCTTTTATCTCCTGAGATATAGCACCCTCGACATTTACCCACGGACGATTATTGGGATTGAACACGGATGACAGTCCATGGAAACACTTTTCTGAATGTATGCATTGCTTTGGTTTCCAAACGACAGTAAGATCTTCATTGGAGTATTCTTTTACTATTTCACTCATTACATTTTTGTTTTAGGTGATAATATATTTTTGTAGTCTTCTAAATTAGAAAAGATAAATCCTCTAACAAATGGGCAAAGTGGGACTATTAGAAATCCTTCATTCTCAGCAATGTCCAGAGACTCACGAACCAACTTATGCCCAATTCCCTTTCCCTCAAGTATTGTTGGAACTTCTGTATGAGTCATATATATATCATTAGAATTCTTCATTCTTCGAAAGGCTATAAAAGCCAAATAATCTTCCAACAATAACTCAAATTGATTTTTTTCGGTGTTTAATATTGTTTTCTTACTTGCGATTTCCATTAAATGTAATGTTGGAAATTTTCAACATAAATCATCACTGAGAGATGTTATTTTTTTTCTATTTGAATTTAAATAAGAAAAAAACACTTCCGAGTAGGATTTTTTAAAACTGAATTTTTACATTTGCGTTCCGTTTCAAAAACGGAGTTGTTCGGGGTGTGGCTCAGTCCGGTTAGAGTACCTGGTTTGGGACCAGGGGGTCGGAGGTTCGAATCCTCTCACCCCGACATTAAAAACCGCTTTTACTTTATTGTAAAGGCGGTTTTTTCTTTTAAAGACCTTGATAGGTCGTGTTACTGTGTCGTGAATTTCACCATAATCATTCGTCAGTACTCACGTTTGGAATCTTGACACTGAAAACAGTCTTCTCTCCTTGACTCGATTCTAGCTCTATTTGTCCTGAAAGCTCATCGACTAGTTCTTTCACTGTAAATAGTCCTAATCCAGAGCCTCCCTGCTTATTTGACGCCCGATAAAACATTTCAAAGACTTTTTCTTTATACTCAGAATCTATTCCTATGCCATTATCTTCGACACTAAAAAACAGAAAATCATCCTTCAAGTATCCACTTACTTTAATGAAAGGATTGTTCTTAGATTTATCGTGATATGCTATTGAATTAGTAATCAAATTATTGAGTATCCCTGTTATTCTTGACTTGTCAGTTTTTATGAGGAATTCTTCTGGCATCTCTACTAAAAAGTCTATCCCCATCGCGTCAGAGTTATGTCTTGATAATTCCCAAATTATCTCTACGCTTTCACGGACATTAAATACCTCCTTTTTTACTTCAAAATTTCTGCTTCGAGCTCTTTCGGCTACATCTTCAACAAGATTTGAAAGGTTGATGAAATTTTGACGCATCATCGATAAATATTCATTGATATTTGAATGATCGTTTTCAAGAAGATCAATAAAACTCTGCATTGATTGAATCGGCCCTTTGATGTCGTGCGTTATGGTGTAGGCATATTTATCTAACTCTTTGTTTAGCCGCTGGAGCTCTGCATTTGTCTTCGTTCTCTCTTCAATTATCGTTTTCAAATAATCAATCAATAATTTAATTGTGATCAGAATTACAATTGCACAAATAATAAAATCGACCACCTTGTTGACTTGCAAGGTGACATCATCATACGATCGTGTTGGTAGTAGGGAAAAATCAATAAAAGCATCAATCAAGTAAATCGCAAAACTCAAACTCAGCAATAAGAAAAGTCTGACCTTTTTTTCACCTCCTAGCAAAACATATTCTACGACTATTATCCCAATATAAAAGATGGCCGACATTGAATCTTCGGGAATGCTCGACATTATTAAATAAATAAAGATGTTTAGGCCTACGAGCAAAAGGCAAAGACCATCATCATATTTTCCTATCCTCAATAAGCGTAAGGCATAAGTGAATAGTACTATAAATAATGTGTACACCAAGAGGCTTATTGGATATCCTAAATAGAGATCATAAGCCAGAAAAAAGATAGATGAGAGAATAATTACGACTATCGTAGATGCCGAAAATAAAATACGAGAACGTTCAATACCTGAGGATTCAGTTACATGTCCCAACAGAATTTCATGAAACTTGTCTTTATTGATCATTTTGAAGTTTTAATAAACTGGGACGCAATCAATACAAAAAATATAACAATAATGACTTATAATTTTAATTCATTAAGGAAATGTCAGAAACACACTAGCTACTAAATTTGTTTACAACAAAATCTCTCTATTATAACAGTAATACCTTTTGGCTACTCTTTAAAAAATATATTAACTCAATTGGATTATCCAAATCACTGTAACTTGGAAAAATGAAAAATAGGCTGAAAAAGATAAAACCAAGTGACCTTGTAAGGCCTGATAAATTACTTTTCTCAGGCCTTAAAACACTCTCAGAACTAACACTTGTTCCTATCAATATGTATGCTGATCTTAAATCAGAATCAAAAGGAAAGGCTGAAATAACCTTCATTGGAGCTCAGAAACAAAAAGAAGTTAGTGTTCAACTTTTCGAATTCAATGAAAAAAACTTATCAGAGAGCAATGAGAAAAAAGTAAGTGTGATGAATGAACTTTCAGCCAAAAAGAAATATTGGCTGAATATTCATGGACTTCACGAAGTAGACCTAATCCAAGAATTGGCAGAGATTACTCAGCTCGACAGACTTTCCGTCCGTCAACTTTTGGATACCACGCAAAGACCTAAAGTAGAAGAATTCGATAATTATTTATTCTTCTCCGTAAAGTCAATGCTTCTCAATGAGAATAATGAAATAGACTCGGAACAACTTTCCTTTGTTCTAAGTGATAATTATATCGTTTCTTTTCAGGAAAAAGAAAGTGACCACTTCGATGATATAAGAATTAAAATAAGAGAAGGAATTGGGTTCATAAGAAAAAGGTCCATTGATTACCTATTGGTTCAATTACTTGATGCCATTCTTGATAACTATTTTGAAACAGTAGAAGACATTAATGAGAGTGTAGCCATTTTGGAAAATGAGGTATATAATGATCCGAAAAAAGAGACATTGTATCAATTAGAAAAACTTAAGAAGATGGCTGATTTAATCAAAAAATCACTAACCCCATTTAAAGAAGCCATCAATTATATTCTTAATAACAGGACTTCATTTTTCAAAAAAGAAAACATCAAGTACATACATGATATTAGCATGAATTGCTCAAACGCTATTGAGGAAGCAGATTCAACAAGCAATTCTCTGGAAAGCTTAACCAACATCTACTATGCCTCATTAAGTCAGAAAATGAATGAAACCATGAAAGTGCTGACCACTGTCGCCACTATCTTCATTCCTCTAACATTTATAGCCGGCATATATGGGATGAACTTCTCCTATATGCCTGAGTTAGAATATAAGTACGGCT
>JBGCFL010000119.1:0-7217 GCA_045106975.1 Ekhidna sp.
TCTTGTTTTCTATTCACATGAAAGCAACAATGATGAAAGTCTCAGATCCTATCATTTTTGGAGCTGCCGTTTCTACTTTCTACAAAAGTGTGATTGAAAAACATCAGGATACTTTAGATGAGCTAGGTTTTGATCCTAACAATGGAATCGGTGATTTACATGCTAAGATTGAATCACTTGCCGCAGATAAGAAAGCTGAAATTGAGGCTGACTTGAAAGCGTGCTATGATGCACGTCCGGAAATGGCAATGGTAAATTCTGATAAAGGAATCACTAACCTTCATGTACCAAGTGATGTCATCATAGATGCATCCATGCCTGCAGCAATTAGAACTTCTGGCCAGATGTGGGGACCTGACGGAAAATTGAAAGATACGAAATACGTCATTCCAGATCGTTCTTATTCTGGTGTATATCAGGCAACCATAGATTTCTGTAAAAAGCATGGCGCATTTGATCCTACAACAATGGGAAGTGTTTCCAATGTTGGTTTGATGGCTCAAAAAGCAGAAGAGTATGGCTCACACGATAAGACTTTCCAGATGTCAGGCGCTGGGAAAGTGCAAGTGGTGGATGATTCTGGAAAAGTATTGATGGAACAACCGGTTGAGGAGGGAGACATTTTTAGAATGTGTCAAGTAAAAGATGCTCCTATTCAGGACTGGGTAAAACTAGCTGTGAATAGAGCAAGAGCTACTGGAAATCCAACCATTTTTTGGTTGGACAAAAACAGAGCTCATGATGCTCAATTGATTGAAAAAGTAAATGTTTACTTGAAAAATCACGATACCGCAGGTTTGGATATTCGAATCATGACTCCCGTAGAAGCTACTGAGTTTTCTATGGAGCGAATAATAGAAGGGAAAGACACTATCTCTGTAACAGGAAATGTGTTGAGGGATTATTTAACTGACCTTTTCCCAATTTTGGAAGTAGGGACAAGTGCGAAAATGCTCTCAATCGTTCCATTGATGAATGGAGGAGGGTTATTCGAAACAGGTGCTGGAGGATCAGCTCCAAAACACGTTCAGCAATTTGTGGAAGAAGGTCACTTGAGATGGGATTCTTTGGGTGAGTTTTTAGCGCTAGCAGTTTCATTGGAACACATGAGCGAGACACTGGGTAATGCCAAAGCAAAAGTGCTAGGTGAGGCCTTAGATGATGCTACTTCAAAGCTACTAGATGAAAATAAGTCGCCTTCACGTAAAGTGAATGAAATAGACAACAGAGGAAGTCATTTCTATTTAGCGCTATACTGGGCTGAAGCATTAGCAGCTCAATCGGCAGATGCTGAGTTGAAAGCTAAATTCGAATCAGTAGCTAAGGAGCTTGCTTCCAATGAAAATCAGATCAATGAAGAATTGATTGCTGCGCAGGGAAGTGCAGTCGATATTAGAGGATACTATCAGCCAAACGAGAAAGCGGCATCTGATGCGATGAGAGCAAGTGCAACACTCAATGAGATTGTATCAAGTATTTAATTCTATTAAAATAAAAATTTAGAAAAAGAGTCTATCTCAAAAGATCAAAGTTGCAGTCAGGTTGAGCTTGTCGAAACCTCTTTCAGTTGAATTAAGAACATTTCGACAAGCTCAATGTGACAATTTATTTGAGAGTAATCGATTTTTGAGATAGACTCTTTTTGTTATCTCTCAATAACAAACTCCGAAACTTGAATAGAACTAAATATCCCTAGTCCACCTTCAATGTTAGAAGGAAGTCTTTCAGGATCCGCAAAAGGATCTTCTCCTTCATAATTGACAAGAACTTCGTAATAATCATAATAGTACTGATCAGAGGAAATAATTCTCACTTTCGCTCTATCAAAGCTATTTCCATAAATATATCCTTCCCCGCTAGCAGAGAGTAACTGCCCATCTCTATTGAAATCGCTTACAAATTCATCATTTCCAAAGAAAAATGGGTCGGAGTATTCTTCATCATTATCAACATTGGCGACTACCCTATAGTAATTTTTTTGATCTACTAAATCCATCCAGATAACTTCAATATTAAAGTCATCAATGAATTTTGCTGATTCTAAAGTTGGTATTGCGCTTGGAACAGTCGTTTCTCCATATACCGTTTCTCCAAGTGCGGTAACAGTAATGCGATAAGTCACGCCTTCTTCAATTGGATAAGAAGTGGTTGATAATGAGTAATGTTGACCATCGAAGGTCAAAGAACGTTCTTCAGTGCCATTTGAAATAGTGACAGTAGCATTTTGAATGATGTCAGAATTATTGAAATCAATAATTCCAAATGCTTTCCTTGATTTGGATACCTCTACATTGATCTGCTCAAAAGAGGGAGCAATGAGTCCGTTAACGACAATTCTATCTTCTGCGTCTTCTATCTGAGGAGGAGTGACCTCTTCTTCACAAGAAAGAATCATAATACCTATTGCAAATAGTAAAGTCGATCTTAAAATATTTTTCATCAGTTCTTTCTTAAAATTCATAAGTGTAGCTTATTGATGGTAACATAGGAAAAAGACTGTATTTCTTTAAAACACCTTCGTTTTGATTATCTCGAAAAACGGTCTCTTGCGCATAGAAAAATGGATTTTTTCTACTGTAAGCATTGTATAGACTAAACTCCCAAGTTCTAACTCCTCTTCCTTTAGGCTTACTCATGCGCAAGCTGATGTCCATTCTATGATAAGCTTCTGCTCGAAAATTATTTCTTTGTTCTGTATCGTTAAACTCACTCGTGTAGTTGAAGTCATTTCCTAATACATCAGGCATTGTTCTGAATGTTCTAAGGGGTAATGAAAAGTTATTCCCCGTTCCATATACCCAAGTACCTGATAAGGTGACTCTTTCCGAAAGTGTGTAGATACCCACGAAAGAAATGTCATGTCTTCTATCATAACGAGGTAAAAATTTCTCACCAAAATTGATGTCGTCAAATTGAAATTCAGTTTTTGAAAGGGTGTATCCAAGCCAGCCATTAAAGTCCCCAATTTTTCGTTGTACCAATAATTCTATTCCGTAAGACTCTGCTTCTCCGGCTGTAATATTGTCTTCCCAAGATATATTTTCCGTTGATTCAGGATCGTCCAATACAAGGAAACTTGCTCCTTCTTTGTAGGAAATCACATTGTTGGATTTTTTGAAGTACCCTTCTAGAGATACAACCACATTATTTGGTAAATCTTTAACAGCGCCCAATGCTACTTGATTGGAAGTTTGTGGTTTAACTCTATCCGTTGAAGATACCCACAAGTCTGTCGGTAAGCCTATTCCTGAGTTACTCAGTAAATGAACATATTGATTCATTGAAGCATAAGATGCTTTTATAGAAAGATCATTAGGAAGCATATAAGCAAGCGCAACTCTTGGTTCTGGCTTGATGTATTGTTTCTGTTTGTGGACAAAATGACTCAGTCTGAAACCAAGATTCACATTAAGGTTTTCCAACAAACGCATATCGTCTTCTGCATAAATAGCAGACTCTACAGTGTTAAACTTGGTCTGCTCGTCTGTCGGTTCAATACCATCTTCTTTTACAACTAATGCACTAGGTATGAATTGATGCGAAGTGGAGGCTACTCCAAATTTGATGGCATGATTGATAGACGGAAAGAAATCAAAATCATACTTAAATCCAAGATCTCGAATACTAGTGGTGTACCTCAGCTCAAAGTCATCTTCTATGCCTGTGATTCCGAATTGATATCTACTAAAAATGAGCGATGCGTTTGAAAACACCTTTTTAGTAAACTGATGATTCCATCGAACTGTAGAGGTAGCATTACCCCAGCCCAGTCGGGCTTCAAAATCTTCTTTTTTATTCTTTGCGAAAAATTGATCTTTTCCAAAGTAACCACTAACATAGATTTTGTCTGTTGGGGAAATAACATGGTTGATTTTAGCATTTAGGTCGTAAAAATAGTACCCTCCTTTATCATCCGTATTGTTGAACGGAGCAATCAAAGCGTCAATGTATGTTCTTCTTCCACTAACAATGTATGAAGTCTTTCCTTTGTTTATTGGCCCCTCTAGCATAAGTGATGAGGAGATGAGTCCAACACCTACTTTGCCATGAGTTTCTTCTTTGTTACCATCTTTCATATCCATTTTAATGACTGAAGAAAGTCTTCCACCAAATCTTGCAGGAAAGCCGCCTTTATATAATTCAATGGACTTGAGTGCATCGCCGTTGAAAATGGAGAAAAAACCAAATAGGTGACTTGCATTGTACACAATAGCGTCATCCAATATCAATAAGTTTTGATCGGGCCCACCACCTCTCACATATAGTCCACTATTTCCTTCAGATCCTGATTGTACCCCTGGCATGAGCTGAAGCGCTTTAAGCACATCTTTTTCTCCCATTAAAGCAGGAATGGCTTGAACGCTTTTTATTGGTAGTTTCAAAACACTCATTTGTGTGTTTTCACTTTCCTTTTCCAACCTATTGGCATCTATTACTACTTCATTGAGTGTAGTAGTAGATGGTTTTAGTAGCTGATTAAAAACAATATCTTCAGTCAGCTCAAATCTGTAACTGACAGGGTCAAATCCGACATATGTGAAATCAAGGTCATAAGTGCCAGTTTCTAATGTGATGGAATAAAATCCGTAATTGTTGGTGATGACTCCCGACTTTATGGAGGGGATGTAGATGGTGACTCCTGGGAGCAGCTCGTTACTCACGTCTTCTTTTACATATCCACTGATGGTGAATTTTTGTTGTCCGTGCGAATGGATAAACAAGAATAGGAGGGTGACGAATACACCAAACTTGGTGACTATTTTCATTTGGGTTAATTTGGATGCTAGGTTAAGTACAACGAACTAACATTTAACCCTAAATAAAAATTGTTTCTATTATGAAAAAAATACTTTTCGTACTCCTCATAGCTTTTTCAGTTGTCTCTGTTGCCAGCGCTCAGACAACTTTTATTTTGGTGCGCCATGCGGAAAAAGCGAGTGACGGCACTAAAAATCCTCCTTTGACGGAAATGGGAACAAAAAGAGCAATGAATATTGCAGCTATGTTAGAAATGCAAGAAGTTTCTGCGTTGTACTCCACTCCATTCAAGCGGACACAAGAAACACTACAGCCTTTATCAGAGAGTAAAGGATTGGATGTAGACAGCTATGATCCATATGCAAAAGAAGAGTGGCTTAGTGCGCTAATAGAAAAACATGGAAATGGTACGATTGTTATTTCTGGGCACTCCAACACCATTCCTCTATTAGCCAATGCATTACTTGGAGATGAGACTTTCTCTCAATTTGATGAGAAAGATTATTCGAATTTCATCATCATCACATGTGATGAGGTGGGGAAAGGAAAGTTGGTGAGATTGAGGTTTTGATTCTAATTGTTAAAAATTACTTTTCAGAAAGAATTAATATCGAAATAGACGCAGAAACACTTATTGCAAACCAAATTATAATGGGGTAGAGGATTTCTTTTAATTCAAAACCAATCGCTACTAGAATGATTGGAATGATAAGATTTGAAATTAGTGCCGCATAGGAAATTTTTTTCCAATTTTTGGTGTCGTAATAATTCTTTGTCGATAAGTTTCTTAACTTAATACCTTTTATGACTTGATCTTTTATTTTACAAATAAGACCTATTTGGATAGAATCATTCCATATCATTAGAGATATTTTTTCTTTGTTTTTTAAGCCTATGACAAATCGAGTAACGAAGGCACTTCCTGCATCAAATCGATACCAAGAAATATCTTCCCATTTAAAAATACTCTCATTATCTACTGAAATAAAGTCTTCAGATATGGTGATCTCTTTTTCCTTTTTGGGAATAATTTTCTTACAGATTTTATAGAATATAAATCCAGAGCCAATTATTAGTATAGCAATAGTGAATAAAAGAGGAAGACCTGTAATGCTCTTTTCAAAGATCATACTCATTCCAATTGTAGCTAGGATAATAAAAGCCATCCAAAGAATGGAGGCCAAAATAAAAAGCGAAACTGTCCACTTTGGTACTTGAAGTATCCTGTAAGTTTCCATTCTACATCTTGAAAAGTATTGCTGTTGGGCTTAACAATTAGTTTGAAATGAGCTTAGTATCAATACAGCTCATACTTACAATAATCACACTCTAGCGCCCCATTGTATAGTTTATATTTTGTAGAAAAATTCAACCCTATTTTTTTTAGCGCCTGCTTGTTAGAACTAATCAACCAAGCTTCATAACCCTTAAAGTTTTGCTTAAAAGCATCTCCCATAGAAGTATAGAAATCTAAAATGTCATCGCCAATTCGCTCACCGTATGGTGGGTTGGTTATGATCATCCCTGCCTCTCCTAAAGGCTTGAACTCTCTGAAATCCATTTCCTTGATTCTTACTTCTCTTCTCAAACCTATTTTTCCTAGTGCTTTTCTAGTCAGCTGAACCGCATTATTATCTATATCAATTCCCACAAAATCGATATTAGGTTTTCTCATTTTGGCTTGTTCTTCTATTTTGACTCTACTCCATAGAATAGGACTAAACTCTGGCCATGTTTTAAAGCCAAATTCTTTTCTCTTCAAATTGGGAGCCATGTTCATGGCAATCATAGCAGCTTCGGTAAGAATGGTACCACTTCCACACATTGGATCAACCAATGGAGTTCCTTTTTGCCACCCAGAAAGCTTAATCATTCCTGCCGCCAATACCTCATTCATTGGAGCTCTATGTCCTTCTTCTCTGTACCCTCTTTGATTCAATGGAGCACCAGAACTATCCATCGAAATGGTGAAATAATCGTTGGCACAATGAATGTTGAACAAAACATCTGGCGCATCACGATCAACATTGGGACGTCTCCTGTATTTGTTTCGAAATTGATCCGCCATAGCATCTTTACACTTCAATGCTACGAAGTTGGAATGTGTGAAAATCTCTGAGAATATCACGGGCTCAAGCGCAAATGTTTGATCGACATCCAAAAAATTGGACCAATCAAATTCCATCATTTTATCATACAATTCCTTTTCGTCTTTTGCTTTAAAGGAATAGATGGGTACCAGTATTTTTAAAGCAGTTCTTAGAGCTAAATTTGCCCGATAAAGAAATTCAGGATTACCCTCGCATTTAACTCCCCTTGTTATTTTTTCAATATTTTTTCCACCTAATTCTCTAATCTCTTCTTCGAGAATATCTTCGAATCCAAAAAGTGTTTTGATGGTTAGTTTCATTGATTTGGGAATTAAAATTTAGCGATTTGGCTCTTTCTCTGATGTTTGA
>JBGCFL010000012.1:0-27143 GCA_045106975.1 Ekhidna sp.
TTGATGTCCATAATGTTGGTAACACCATTCCTTCAAAACATTTATTTCTCTGGGAACCAGAGCTTTAATCGCTTTTTTTAATTCCTTCTCAAACAACCGCTTATCAAAGCTTACTTTCGATAAAATAGTTTTAAAGTATTCTAACATGTGAATTATTGTTAATGATTAAACCAGTACCGTAAATTTGGCGTTCTGAAATCAAGGTTTAGTAATATAAACATTTTCATTGAGATAAACCGACGGCATTGTAATGAAATTAACGAGCAAAATATGGATAAGTTTTATAGGAGTGATTTTTACTTCTTTAACACTTTGTGGTCAGGATGTCACCCTGAAACTAGGACAGAATAAGATAGGTCTCAATCAGTATTTTACTATCACTGCTCAGGTGAAAAATGATCGCCTGAAACAACATAGCGAATTTCCTGCTATTGAAGGATTTATCAAAAGAGGTACATCATCTTCAACCACTACCAACTTTGTGAATGGGAAAATGTCCTCTACCCAAAGCCTTACCCAAAACTATCAAGCAACAGAGCAGGGTAGCTTTCTCCTTCAGCCATTTTTCATGACTATTAATGGCAAGGAAATCAAATCAGAGGGTACTCAAATCACTGTTGGCGAAGCAGTTCAAAGACAATCGCGACAAAGTGTTTTTGGTAGGGATGCCTTTGAAGACGCATTTGGAAATAGAAATGAGCCAAAAGATTTTGTTGATATAAAGGCAGATGCCTTTCTAGCTCTAACAACAGATAAATCTGAAATATATGTAGGAGAGGGAGTGACAGCTACTTTGGCCTTTTATGTGGCAGAGGCAAATAGAGCGGAAATGAGGTTTTTTGATTTAGCCAATCAGATTACAGAAATTGTAAAATCAATAAAACCGCCAAGTTGCTGGGAAGAAAATTTCAGTATAGATCAGATAGTTGGAGATCCTGTTACTCTGAGTGGAAGGAAGTACACACGATACAAAATCTATCAAACAGCCTACTTTCCATTAAACGTAAAGCCAATCAGTTTCCCTTCAGTAGGATTAAAAATGATCAAATATAAAGTGGCTAAAAATCCTTCGTTTTTTGGAAGAAATAGACAGGAGGATTACCAGACATTTTACTCCAAAGAAAAGGTCGTAGAAGTAAAAGACCTTCCTTCCCATCCCTTAAAAGAACTGGTTTCAGTTGGAAACTATCGCTTGAATGAAAAAGTGAGTTCAGAAGAAATTAATACAGGCGAAAGCTTTAACTATGAATTCAATATTGTAGGAGAGGGGAATATAAGCGCGATCGATGCTCCAAAACCTCCGGAAAGCAAAAATTTTGATTTTTACTCCCCTAATGTTAAGCAATCCATTAACCGTGGAGGAGGAAGAGTTCGTGGGACTAAAAGCTATGACTATTATGGTATTCCTAATGAGCCCGGAGAGTATAATTTAGGAGACTATTTTTCGTGGGTGTTCTTCAATCCTTCAAAGGATGATTATGATACCCTTACTTCAGACTATGTGGTGAGAGTGGTTGGTGAGAGCAGGAAAAATTTGTCAATTGCATCGAATGACTTAGGAGATTTTTATAATAAAATAGATAGCGCAGATAATACCTTATCCTCCCTTGAAGGTGATGGATGGGTCACTATCTTAGTCAATATTTTCACAGTCCTAATTTTAGGATTAACAGCATTCTTGTTGTTCAAGAAAACAACTTCTTAGACTATGAATAATACCTTAGGTTATATTCTAAAAGTCACTTCTTTTGGTGAGTCTCATGGAGCAGGTGTTGGAGCTGTTCTAGATGGTTGCCCCGCAGGAATTGATATCGATCTATCTTTTATTCAACATGAGTTGGACAGAAGAAAGCCTGGACAGTCTAAAATTACTACGCAGCGAAAAGAACCAGATACATTTGAAATTTTGTCAGGTGTTTTTGAAAAAAAAACAACAGGAGCACCAATTACTATTTTCATTAAAAATGAAGATCAAAAAAGTAAAGACTATGACCATATAAAGGATGTTTTCAGACCCTCTCATGCTGATTTTACTTACCAAGAAAAGTATGGAGTCAGAGATTATAGAGGCGGAGGGAGAAGTTCTGCGAGAATTACTGCAGGCTGGGTAGCAGCTGGAGCGATCGCTAAATTGATGCTTTTGCAAAAGGGCGTAACGTCTCATGCATACGTATCTCAAGTAGGAGAACTAAAGCTAGAAAAGCCATATACCGAATTAGATCTTTTAAAGATAGATTCAAATGATGTCAGATGCCCAGATTCCGAGGTGGCTGAGAGGATGTATCAACTAATTGATGAAACCAGGAAGAACAGAGATACAATTGGAGGTGTAATTACAGGTGTTATAAAAAATGTTCCTGTTGGTTTGGGAGAGCCTCTTTTTGGCAAGCTTAACGCTGAGTTGGGTCGAGCTATGCTATCAATCAATGCAGTTAAAGGGTTCGAATTAGGGAGTGGTTTTGAAGGGGTAAAAATGAATGGCTCTTCGCATAATGATGAAATAGAAATTGTTGATGAAAGGCCAAGAACCAAAAGCAATCACTCTGGAGGCATACAAGGCGGCATTTCTAATGGTGAGGATATTTATTTCAATGTGGCATTCAAGCCTGTTGCTACTTTGATGCAAGATCAGCAGTCCATAGATAAGAATGGTAATGAGGCCATCGTTAGTGGTAAAGGTCGTCATGACCCATGTGTAGTCCCTAGAGCAGTTCCTATTGTGGAGGCAATGTCAGCACTCGTTATTGCCGATTTCTATTTATTATCCCAAACTAATATATTGCGGAACTAAGCAATCCAGAATTAAAACCTAACAACGTCCGATGAAAAAATTACCTCTGCATATAAAAATTATTATTGGGCTAGTACTAGGTGTGATTTATGCCTTTATATCTAGTGCTGCAGGTTGGAATCAGTTTACAGTCAACTGGATTGATCCATTTGGGACTATTTTCATAAGGCTTCTAAAATTCATAGCTGTACCATTGGTTCTTTTCTCCATTATAAGTGGTATTTCAGGACTTAGCGATATTTCCCGACTAGGGAAGATGGGAGCTAAAACTTTAGGTTTCTATCTCACGACAACAATTATAGCTGTAGGTCTAGGGCTACTTTTAGTCAATGTGGTCAAGCCTGGGACACACCTCGAAGAAACTCAGAGAATAAAGAATAGAATCTCTTATGAGCTTTGGGCAAACGAAACAGGAACAGAAATTAAAGACAATAAAAACTATCTGAATGATCCTGCATATGCAGATTTGATTTTAGAAGTTTCAGGCGAAGAACAAGTGATCAATGCGAAAGTAGAGAAGCTAAAGAGTAATGCCACCAATACTCAAGACGCGCCACCTTTACAATTTCTAGTTGAGATGGTTCCAGAAAATTTAGTGTTTTCTATTTCCAATAATGGACTCATGTTGCAGGTCATTTTCTTTGCTATCTTTTTTGGAATTTCTATTGCCATCGTGGGAGAGAAAGCAAAGCCTGTTGCCACTTTCATTACAAGCATAAATGACGTTTTTCTTAAAATGGTGGAACTGGTTATGAAAGCTGCTCCATATTTTGTTTTCGCATTACTAGCTGGAGTCATTGCCAAAATGGCTGACTCACCGGGTGAAGTCTTAGAAATTTTTAGAAGCCTTGGATCTTACGCAATTACTATGGTGATTGGACTATCACTCTTGATATTTGTTTTCTACCCTATTATTCTCATTCTATTCGTAAAGGGTATGACATACAAGCAAGTATTCAAAAATATAAGCCCAGCTCAGTTGATGGCATTTAGTACAAGTTCGAGCGCAGCAACTCTTCCAGTAACAATGAAATGTGTTGAAAACAACATGGGAGTGTCTAAAAATGTAGCAAGTTTTGTTTTGCCTATTGGTGCCACGGTGAACATGGATGGAACTAGCCTTCTTCAGGCTGTAGCTGTCATATTCATGGCACAACTGCACATGGTAGATCTTTCATTTGCTCAGCAGCTTACTATCGTATTAACAGCGACACTGGCTTCAATAGGAGCAGCGGCAGTTCCAAGTGCCGGATTGATAATGATGATGATTGTATTGGGCTCAGTGGGATTAAATCCAGCCTGGATTGCAATTATATTCCCAGTAGATCGTCCATTGGATATGTTAAGGACCGTAGTGAATGTAACAGGTGATGCGACAGTAGCTACCCTTGTTGCTGGAACAGAGGGAGAACTTAATTCACCTGAAGTAGCTGAGTAAAAATAACCACAAGTCCTACAATTAGTATAGCTAAAGCTGCTGTAAGGAAAGTTGTAATCGATTTTTTAGATGTCATGGCGTTTATTTCATTCGGTAATCACCTGTAATCTAGGTACTTTGAATGTTGAGCAATGGTGGATTTCGACGTAAAAGCGATATTTAAAGGTAAGCTGAGGGTATTGATACATTAATGTCTTTTACATTCTGTTTTGAAAGAAATGAGTAACGGCCTGTTGCGGATCTGCTTCTATAGCAAAGAAAAGTGACAATGGTATTCAAAAGAGTCTGTGGTGTTTTCTTAGTTTCCATAATCTGTTTGTTTCTTTCATTAACGGGTCATTCTGTTCAACAACTGGAACTTTTAGACCACCTTTGCGATTAATTGGTTAAACTGATAAAAAATGCAGACAACACAAGAGCCTAGACTAGTAAATATTTATACAGAATCGAATCCAAATCCCAATTCTTTGAAGTTTGTAGCCAACTTCATGTTAATCCCTGAAGGAATAAGTCGGGATTTTCCAGGGATTGAGGCAACTTCTGAGGCTCCTCTTGCTAAGGCACTTTTTGAGAATTTTGATTATGTAGAAAGAGTATTCTACATGAGCAACTTTGTAACTATTACGAAAAAGGAAGAAATTGAATGGTTTGAAGTTAAAAATGACATTCAGCAATTCATTAAATCCTATTTAGAGGAAAGTAAATCTGTTCTCACAGAGAATATAGCCAAGACAATAGATGAAGAACTCACTGGTGATGATTCTGAAGCTAAGATTAAAGGAGTTTTAGAGGAATACATTCGTCCTGCAGTTGAGATGGATGGCGGTGCAATTCAATTTGTCTCGCTTGTTGACGGAGTTGTTACCGTTTCTTTACAAGGTTCGTGCAGTGGCTGCCCCTCTAGTACTATTACCTTGAAGTCAGGCATTGAAAATCTTTTAAAAAGAATGGTGCCGGAGGTAAAAGAGGTTGTTGCTGAAAATGGTTAGCCTATCCTTAGGATTAGGAATCGGGTCACTGATTTAACGATTATCACTATTTAATACGAATAGGATGAGGCTTTATTGGGAGTTTAAACTCAACTTCACTAAGACATTTCATTGAGATAGTGTTTTATTGATATCATAGTTTAGTTTTCTCTGTGAATTGTATTCCATATAAAGTGGTTATTACTCATTCTTCTGATTTCTGATCCGTATTTTTGCGCTCCAAATCCAATAATCATTGATGGAGAACGTAAGAGTAAGATTTGCACCAAGCCCAACAGGAGGACTACACATTGGGGGAGTCCGTACAGCTTTATTCAATTATCTTTTCGCTAAAAAGAATAATGGCAAGTTCATTATTCGAATAGAGGATACAGATCAAAATCGCTTTGTGAAAGGAGCAGAAGATTACATTCTGAATGCTTTAAAATGGTGTGGTATTACACCTGATGAAGGCCCTCAAAATGGTGGAGATTATGCCCCATACCGCCAGTCTGAAAGGAAGGATATATACAAACAATATGCTGATCAGCTTCTAGCAGAAGGCAATGCATATTATGCTTTTGATACGCCTGAAGAGCTAGAAGCTATGCGAGAGAGATTAAAAGCATCTCGAGTGATGAATCCTCAATATGATACAGTCACAAGGACAACCATGAACAACTCATTGACTCTGTCAGAGGAGGAGGTTCAAAAAAAACTAGAAGCAGGAGACCCATATGTTATTCGTGTAAAAATTCCTAAGAAAGAGGAAGTGCGACTAAATGATATGGTAAGAGGGTGGGTCATGGTTAATACTGAGACTCTTGATGACAAAGTGCTGATGAAATCGGATGGTATGCCTACCTACCATCTTGCGAATGTGGTAGATGATTATTTGATGAAAATTTCTCATGTAATCCGTGGCGAAGAATGGCTGCCATCAGCTCCACTTCACGTGCTGCTTTACGAATTTTTAGGTTGGGAAGATGTGATGCCGCAGTTCGGACATCTTCCTCTAATCCTAAAACCAGATGGGAATGGAAAGCTTAGTAAGAGGGCTGCAGATAAGGCAGGGTTTCCAATATTCCCTTTAAACTGGCAAGACGAAGGAGCCTCAGAAATTTCTCATGGATTTAAAGAAATTGGTTTCTTGCCAGAGGCTTTAGTTAACTTTTTGGCATTCCTAGGATGGAATCCTGGCACTGAGCAAGAAATGTTTTCAATGGAGCAATTGATTGAAACATTTTCAGCGGAGCGTATTAATAAAGCGGGAACAAAATTTGATTTTGATAAGGCTAAATGGTTCAATCAAGAATACATAAAATCAACGCCTTCTGAATATTTTGCATCATCTTTAGTGAAAGACTTAGAGAAGCATAAAATCATCACTTCAGAATCGAAAGCAATAGAAATTATTGATTTACTCAAAAACAGAACTACATTTCCGAATGAATTTGTAGACAACAGTCTTGTCTTTTTCAACAATCCGGAGAGCTACGATGAGAAGGTTGTGAAAAAAAAATGGCTGGAGGATACGCCAAAAGCGCTTAGTTTGTTCGCAGACCAATTAGAAGCAAGAGAAGCAATTTCTGAAGAAGAGGCTAAAGCTTTATTTTGGGAGACATTAGAGTCAAATAGCTTTAAACCAGGACAGTTTATGCAAACGCTCCGATTGAGTATGACCGGAGAAGGCTCAGGACCTGACTTAATGACGATTATTGAAATAATGGGATCACAAACATCGGCTCAAAGAATTAAACATTCTATTTCGGTGTTATCTAAATAAAGAATAAGATGAGTAAGAAAGAAAAAGCTAAAGTGCACAAAGACTTAGATGGATTAAATCTTAGCGTTGATCAATTTGGAGAAATCAAAACCAATATGCCTGTTGATGAATTGAACAAATTCTTAAACAAAAACGTCGAAGACAAAAAACTAAAAGACAGAGAGGATATTGATGATCTGAAGAAAGATTAATCACTCATTTGTTACGCCATTTCATAATTGTAATTCACTAAATAATAACTGATATGACTAAAATTGGAATAATCAAAGAAGGCAAAGTGCCAATTGATAAAAGAGTTCCTTTAACGCCACTCCAGGCCAAACAAATTAAGGATAGTTATGATGTGGAGTTGGTTGTTCAAACAAGTGATATTAGATGTTTTACAGATGACGATTACCGAGAAGTAGGTCTTGAAATCGTAGATTCGGTTGAGGATTGCGATATCATTCTAGGAGTGAAAGAGGTGCCTATGGATAAGTTAATAGCGGGCAAAACGCATTTTTTCTTTTCTCATACGATTAAAAAGCAGGATTATAATCAGAAGCTTCTTCAAACAATAGTAAAGAAAAAAATCAGACTTATTGATTGGGAGACTCTTACCAATGAAAGTGGAAATAGAATCATTGCTTTTGGTAGGTGGGCAGGTATTGTTGGAGCTTATAATGGGCTTTGGACTTATGGGAAGCGATATAATCTATTTAACATAAAAAGAGCTCACGAGTGCTTCGACTATGAAGACATGAAAAGTGAGTATGAAAAGATTCAATTGCCTGCAGTAAAAATTGCTCTTACAGGTGGAGGTAGGGTCGCAAAAGGAGCAATGGAAGTCCTTTTAGGTGCAGGTATTCGGAAAGTAACGCCTCATGAATTTGAACATGAGCGTTTTGAAGAACCAGTATTTACTCAATTGAATTCTCGTGACTACAATAAACACAAAGAAGGGAATGAATTTCACAGGAATGAATTCTATAGTAGCCCAGAATCATTTGAAAGTGATTTCATGAAATATGCAAAGGTTACAGACCTTTTAATTGCATGTGCTTTCTGGCATCCATCAGCTCCGGTTCTATTCTCTAGAGAAGACATTACCAAAGACTATTTCGACATTCGAGTGATTGCAGATATTACCTGTGACATTGAAGGCTCTATCCCTTCTACTAAAAAGCCGAGTACTATTGATGACCCTATCTATGACTACAATCCTACAGATGATGTTGTAGAGCAGGCACTAACGGACGAGGGGAATATTACGGTTATGGCGGTAGATAATCTTCCGTGTGAACTTCCTAGAGATGCCTCTGAAAGCTTTGGTAGCGAATTTGTTAATAATGTAATAGAGCATCTATTAAAAGGTGATTCAAATAATATCATTAAAAATGCCACTATTACAGAAGAGGGGAAACTGACTGAAAAGTATTCTTATTTGCAGGATTACTTAGACGCTTAGTTCAAGTAACTCATTAAAAGGAAGGCCGGATAGATTAAGAATCTATCTGGCCTTTTTGGTTGCGTGAAATCAACCTTACTTAAACTCAATTAGAAACGAATTTTAATCTTTTGCAGAATCCTTCAAAATTGAAGCAAATTTCTTTTTTACTTTATTGATTTTGGGTCTTGACACAGATACGATATAACCTTGATTAGGATTTTTTTCTTCAAAATCTTGATGGTATTCCTCAGCATCATAGAATGCATCCAACTTGCTCAACTTTGTAACAATTGGGTCGGTAAAAGAGGGGGATAGCTCCTTCATTTTTGCTTCAGAGAGTTTCTTTTGCTCTTCATTGTGATAAAAAATCTCACTTCTATATTGGGCACCATAATCAGGACCTTGTCTATTTAGCTGAGTAGGATCATGTGCTGTGAAAAATATGTCTAATAATGTTTCGAAGCTGATTATCTCAGGATCATAAAAAATTTGAACTGCTTCAGCATGGTTTGTATAACCCGAGCTAACTCGTCTGTAGTCAGCAGTTTTAGCATCTCCACCTGAGTACCCTGACACAGCTGAGATTACACCTTCTATTTGCTCAAAGGCTGCTTCTACGCACCAAAAGCAACCTCCTGCAAATGTTGCAGTGTCTAACTTTTGATAATCAATGGTAACTAATTTTTCAGTAATCTCTGAAGGAATATTTCTACTCCCTTGTGACTGGCAACTAAGTAGAAAGAAGCCGGCAATGAATGCAATTATTTTCATGGTTTTTCGATTTTCAAAACTAAGCTTGTATACGCAAACACTTTAGTTATGATTGACTAACAAATCCATAATGTAACAAGCATTACACTTCTATGTTTTAAAATTCAACTCTATAGCTCAAATTCGGAAAGAAGCTCAACTGAGAGTCTGAAACTACACCGTTACTTTCATGACTGTAGTATCTGAAAAATTCATTTTCTCTCTGCGATACGTTTTGGATATTCAGTGCCAGGACAGAAGACATATTCTCTTTATTTTTTCGATAGGTTATCCCAATATCCATTCTGAAATATCCATCCAATTTTGTCTCATAATTTTGATCGAACCTAAATGAAGTGCCCTCACCCATTAAACTGGATGCCGCTATATCGATGGGAGCTTGTCTTTTTCCGCCAGCAAATATCAATTTGCCATTAAAGCCTAAAACATTGTTTCCTTCTTTTCCAACTTTTATTTCTTTTCCGGCCAAAACATTAAAAATGTATCCACCATCAAACTGAGTGCTTCGTTCTATATCATCGGCACCAGTATAGAGAGATTTATATAAGGATGCTGTCGTTAGTAAATAGAAGCCTTTGGTCAGAAATTTTTCTAAAGTCATTTCCAATCCATAGTTTCTGCCTGTGCCATCATTCGCAAGTTTATCAGTTGTGTAACCATCAAATGAATTTAGTGCAGAGAAAGTACGCAAGTAGTCAACTGAGGTAGTGTCGTTGGGCCACACTGGCACGTCGTACAAATGTTGATAATAGATTTCAGATTTAAATCGAAGTTCTTTTGAAATCATTCTTTCAAAACCAAGAGCCACATGAGCAGCTTTAGTAAAACCTAAGTTTTTGTTGTTTTGAATGTAGCCTCCATTTTCTTGTTCTTCTCTTGCGGTATACAAAGCAACAGTTTCCATTCTACTATGCAGGCCAGCACCACCAGAAAATATGCCTGCAGAAGTGTTTAGCTTAAAGCCTATTCTTGGTTCTATATAAGAATCACCACTAAGTGCAAAATGAGAAAAATGAAGCCCGGAATTCCATGTTAAATCTTTGGAAGATCTAAACTGCCAATTGCCAAACCCTTGAATAAAATAAGTATGATCGTTTTCATCCAAAGTGGAGATGTATCTATTTTCGGATGAATTGTAGTATTGGTTTTCTAGATCGAAACCGAGTCGACTTAGAATTGTGCCTACTCTAATGGTGTGTCTTGCTGAAAATTTGTGATTGTAAAATGAAGAGAACCGTAGTTGTGATTCTTCAAAGTCAGCAAGTTCAATATTCGTAATATCAAATTGATCAGGATCATTTGTGGATCTACTTACAGAATCATATTGAGTTGTGATGGTCGCACTGGAAGCTGACAAAATAGTCTCAAAAAAAGAATCTTCAGAAACATAAATAACATTGGTCACTCCGAAAGCACCTGTCTCTTGTCCCTCAGTATCCAATTCATAATCTTCTTCTACAATAGATAAGTTAGGCGTGTACTCGTAACTATTTTTTCCACCTAGACCCCAAATAGAAAATGATCCTAATTTTTCAGTAGGGACATGCACTTTAAATGACAAATCTTGAAAATCAATGTCCTCTTGTTCTCCTAGTATATCCAGTCCTAATTTTGTTAGAATGCCTAAAGTGGAATATCTGTAGTTGACAAGATAAGATGATGCCCTGCTACCTTTTGAAATAGGGCCTTCAGAAGCAGCTGCAATACCTAACAATCCCGCCTGAAATGCATGTTCGTGTTTGTCGAAATTTCCTTTTCTTAAGTTTAAATCAAATATCCCTGAAGTGGCGTTTCCATATTGTGCTGGGAATGCTCCGGTAAAGAAATCAGAATTTGCAAGAACATTAGAACTAAGCATGCTGATGCCTCCTGCGGATGATCCAATAGATGTGAAATGGTTTGGATTGGGTATTTCAACACCTTCTAGTCTCCACAAAATGCCTTTTGGTGAGTTTCCACGAATGACTATCTCATTCAAGAGATCATCTCCTCCAGTTTGAACTCCAGCAAAGGTTAAGGCTGCTCTAGCTGGGTCATCAAAAGTAGCAGCAAATCGGCTTGTCTCTTCTACACTAAGTGATATGGTGCTTATAGTAGATAGCTCGTTAATTGGCTGACCTTTGGTCTGAGACTGAGCGCTGATGACCACTTCTTCTAGCTGTTGTAGTGATTCTACTAATCTTATGTTGAGGACTACTTCTTTTCCTGACCCTACTAAAACCTCTGACAGTAAGGCGGGCTCATAACCGAGGTACGATACCTGAATACTATGTCTTCCAATGGGTACTTTTTCAATTCTGAAATATCCATTAACATCAGTTATGGCTCCCAGAGGTGGGCTGATGCCAGCAACTTGGGCAGTAGCTCCGATTATAGGAGCTCCTGATTGCTGATCTGTGATCTGCCCTTTGACTGTTTGAGTCAATGACTGGGAATTGGCGGAAGTAAGCAGGCACATTATAAACGTACCTAAAATGATTTTTTTCATTAGTCTATTTGAGTTTTATAGATAGACCACAAAATTTGTATAAAGCTTCAATGAGGAAGCATACTTAGATGAATATGTAGTAAAAGCCAATTATTCTTTACTCGATATCGACGAACAAAGCTGATTTGAGATTTTGATCAAAATGAGCCGTGTCACACATTCAAATATTTACTTTTGAGCAATGCTTAAATCTTACTTTCAGAAGGAAAAAATAGAAGCTGGATGTGATGAAGCTGGTAGGGGGTGCTTAGCGGGTCCGGTGGTCGCTGGAGCAGTTATTTTGCCCTCAAATTATAGGCATAAGGAGTTGAACGATTCAAAACAGCTTTCGGAAAAGCAGCGCGATAGAATCAAAGAAGATATTTTTAAAGATGCTATTTCATGGGGCATAGGAGTAGTCTCACCGGCAGAGATAGATGAGATCAATATCTTGAATGCGAGTTATCTCGCTATGGAAAGGGCCGTAAGTAAAATGAATCAAAAACCAGAACTACTTTTGATTGATGGCAATCGTTTTAAAACGAAACTAGACATTCCTTTTGAGTGCATCGTTAAAGGAGACGCTAAATTCCTTTCCATTGCGGCAGCTTCTGTTCTTGCTAAAACTTACCGTGATGATTTGATGAAAGGCCTAGCAAAAAAACATCCTGGATACAGTTGGGAAACAAATATGGGATACCCCACAGCCGTTCATAGAATTGGGATTAAAGAGATGGGGACTACTCCACACCATAGAATGAGTTTTCAACTACTTCCTAGACAACTAGAATTGTTCTCGGATTAGGATTTGATAGCTAGAGATATTTTGTGTTTATCCAGGGGCTTTTCTACCATGGAGGTCACTAAAGGATTCTCTTCAGCTCTCCTTTTATCACTTGGGTCAATAGAGGAAGTAACGACGATAATTTTCTGATCCACTTTTTCCCTTACTTTCATTTGCTCCAAGAAATCCCAACCATCCATTATTGGCATGTTCAAATCAAGAAATATGATGTCTACATTTTGTTTCTTATCAATAATGAACTCCATAGCTTCCTCTCCATTAGATGCAGTAAAAATGGAAGCATTGGGTAGTGCTTTTTCAATATTGATTTTAGCCAACATTAAAAAAATATCGTCATCATCTACCAATAGTATTTTCTCTACCTTATCCATAAAAAATCACAATAAAAGTAGTGCCTTTGTTCACCTCACTTTGAACATCAATCTTACCACCCATTGCTTCTACTTGATGTTTTGTCATGAATAGCCCCATGCCGTGTCCATCTGTTTCGCTAGTGTGAAATCGTGAGCCCAGTTTAAATACTCTGTCTTGATGTTTTTTCAAATCAATCCCTAGACCAAAATCTTGCACTTTTAGACTTACAAATTTCTTATGGACTCTAGAGGTTATACTAATCTTTTTTTGAGTCTCTGTAGTTCCATACTTTATGGCGTTAGTTATTAGGTTATGAAAAATGCTTTCTAAGTAAACTGGGATAGTATTTAATTCTAAACTAGATGGGATGTCTATATCAATCTCTATTCTTTTTTCTTTGATTACTTTATTATTCAACTCTATGACGCTATTGATGATCTTACAAACATTGGTTTGCTGTCTGTCCATATCCGTCACACCCTTTTCAAAGTTGAGGAGCTCATTTATATTCCGAATTGCTTCCGTCAGTTTATAAGTAGTGCTTTCAAGCATTTTCATATACTCAGCATTTGTAGGATCACTTTTTAACACGCCTACTAAACCTTCTATATTGGCTACTGAAGAACGAAAATTATGTGAAATGATATATGAAAAATCTTTAAGTCTTCCATTTTGTTCGGCTGTTGTTTCTACTAGTTTTCTAAGTTTATTGTGATCTTGTGTTCTGATATCTACGTTAATGAGCATGTCTGCAAAAAGCTTCAATAAAACAATTTCGTCATTAGAGTAAGCTCCATGATTTCTGACTGAATCAAACCCAATAAACCCTCGGCACTTGTTGTCATACATCAGTGGCACAGAAAGCAGGCTTTTAATTTCTTGTTCAAGAAAGGCCTCTTTCTGTTCGCCATTACCCATCAGTTGAATGTCAGGTATATATAGATGTTCTCCCTTAAAGTGTTTGCCAAGAAGCTCTTTTAGTTGACCCTGTACAGGGATATTTTTTGACCCTTCTTTTACCGGTTTTATCTCCTCGGCATTCCACCCATAAGCATGACTACATTTCTCTCCATTATCACTGTATTCAAAAATGTAGACTCTATCAGCGTCTACAAACTTGCCAAGTTGCTGAAGTGTCTCGGAGATAGACTCTTTAAATTTTTCAAGTGGCAGATTGATGAATTTAGATGATATGTCGATGAGTAGCTGTTGCATTTCACCTCTCCGTTTGGATGCATTCTCTATTTGCTTTTGGTGAGAAATGTCTCTTATAGCTCCATCAAAATAAATTTCACCCTTATCACCGTTAACCTTTATGGAACTTAGGTAACCCCAGAAAGAAGACCCATTCTCTCTTCTAAACTCGACTTCTTTATTTGAAAGAGATTCATTTTCCAAAAGTTCCTCACGAAGTTTTTTTTGGTACTTATGATCCTTGTATAGGTTTAAGGATTTTGTTTCTATTACCTCCTTAACACTCTCATAGCCAAACATATTAGCAAACTCATCATTCACATATATCAGTCCTCCATCATAGGTACTTCTAAACAGGGCTTGATTAATATTTCTATTAATGCTCCGAATTAACTGCTCATTGTCCTTTATTCTCTGTTGATTATTTCTCTCTTTGGTGATATCTCTTATCGCTCCATCCCAAAACAATTCACCATTTTCGTCTTTATGCTGAATGGTACTCTCTAGCCCTATAAACTCACTTCCATCTTTTCTTATGAAAACAGATTCTTCATTTTCGTATGTTTTGTTTTCTTTTAAAAGTTTAATGAGTTCTTCTCGTCTATTTGCATTTTTATAGACTTGAGATGGTATTGTGCTGAGTGCTTCTTTTTCATTTTCATAGCCAAAAATTTCAGCAAATGCTCTATTTACATAGACCATACCTGTGGCATTACTGCGAAAAATACCTTCGCTTATTCTTTGATTGATTGATTCAAGAAGAATTTTCATATCTATTGGCGGTAGCTCAGATATCTAAATGTACCTATTTTCTAAGAACTATGATTTAAGAACTAGGAATTTTTCAATTATCCGTATGTCTTTGTATTGTAGTTGAAAAATCTGATTGCCTTGATAATCTAAATAGCCCCATTTATTATTCTGTTTTATTACAATACCTACTCCAGTATCTAAAAGATATTCATGAGCGGGTCTAATCAGAAATTGACCCTTTGAGTTGACTATTCCATATCTTCCAGTTTGATCCTCAATTTTATAATTTCCAGTTGGTAATCTTTCGATTTTTTTAAATGCTAACTCAACTTTAACCTTTCCATTTAAGTCAATTATTCCATATTGATTATCTGATACTACGATGGCTAAGCCTTTATTGAAGGATGAATATTGATCATAGTATGGCTGTATAATAAGCTTTTCTTCTTTATCGATGAAGCCCCATTTATTTCTTAACTGAACCGAAACCAAGCCTTCATTAAAAGTGTGAACTCCATCATATCTGTTGGAAATACGAAGCTTTCCAGTTTTATCTACAAACCCCCAACGATCATTTTTTTTGATGGATAAATAGCCTTCAGATAAAATTCCAGTTTCTTCTATTCTTTGAGTTTTATCTAGGATGATTGTCCCTTTTTTGGTTATTAGGGTTATAAACATCCCATCTCTTAGACTAATAAACTTGCTTCTAGAATTGACATTAACTTCATCATAGACTGGCCTTACGATCATTTCACCAAATGGACTAAGTAAACCAAATTTCCCGCTATCACTTTTTAGTAGAACCATTTCATCGAATAGGCCTTGAGGCTGACTGATTGTTTTGAATTTGAATTGATTTTTATAAAAAATGGAATACCCAAGACCTTTTCGTCCTATTATGATGTCTTTGAAAGATTGTATTTCTGTATATTCTGGCTGTACTATCCAGTTACCATGGAAGTCTAGGGCTCCCCATTTATCAAGGTATTTAACTTCATAATGATTATTGGAAAGAACAATAGAGTCATATTTAAACCTGATGTAAGTGTCTCCATTAAAGTCGATCACTCCCCAATGCTCATTTTTCATAGCAATGAAAAAATTTTCAGATGAGGGTAAAACTTTGCTCAAAGGAATTTTGTGGACCTGAGTGCCTGATGAATTAATAATACTCCATTTACCTTCTTTCTGACAGAGAAAATGATTTCCACTAAAAATGATAGAGTCGTATCCTAAGGCAATAAACTCCCCTTTAACATCAATAGCAAAAAACTGTTTAGTTTTTGAATGCTGAATAATCGTAAATTCACGAACTATTTCCCGGACTAAATAATCTTTGGATACAAATTCCTCTGTTGCTGGTAGAGTTAAATGCTGAGCTCCGTTGAGGTATGAAATCCAGATTTGATTGGAGGTTTTCTGAAGTGAATCACAATGTTGCATAAATTGAAGTTCTTGATCCTGAAAAACTTCCCATTTAGGAAAAGGGATGCCTTTTGCTATTCCATTTTCGAATTGTACGGACTTAAATTCAAAAGAAACATCCGTTACTCCGGTAGTATTAATATAGCCAGCATATCCAGCTCTATGGCCAACGACTCCATTGTCGAATATTAATGAATCAAGTGACTTTTGTGAAATCGAATAGTCAAAATAAAGGTCCACTGTTTGATTGAAAGTGGAAGCTAGCTGAAAATTGTTTTCAATTGTTATTTTTTGATATTTCAACGGAATCAAGACCTCATTATCCATCGAAATGATTCCAAAAAGCTCTTTCCTATTACTGTATTGACTTACTAAAAGTACGTCTTCTAGCTTTGTAAGCCCAAAGTAATTAAAGCTCACCACTGTTTTTCCGCTAGTATTTAATAATCCATAGAAAAGGTGATTGCTGAACTTACCCTTAATTGATCCTTTGACATAACCTTCTTTAAATGGTTCTAAAGAGAAAAATTTTTGTTCTGTAAGTGCTTTATTTCTAATAGAGATTAAGCCCCAATTGTTTCCAGACTTATAGCCAATAACACCATCAATGACTTCATTCTGGCCTGTAGACCAGCCGAGCTTTTCATATACTGCAGGAACTGTAACTTGACCTTTGTCATCTTTGATTCCATAGTACCCCTTTTTTTCAAATACAGTAAATTCTTCGGAATGTGCTTCTAGAAAAACGAGTAAAAAAAATAATAGAATAGTGCTTCGCATTAGCGAACAAAGATAGAGGTCTTATTCCTTTTCAATCTTTTGATCTTCAAGGTTAAATAGGTCGTTTAAGACACCTACTAGCGTTTCGGCTTCACCTCTTTTGCAGGCAGCCTTTAGTTGTAATACAGGTAGCTTAATTACTTTTTGAATCATGCTTTTTGTGACCACATCCAAAAGTTCTCGCTCTTTATCATTGATCTTGGTGTGGCGAGCAAGCTCTTCTCTTCGAATAGTTTCTAAAGCACTCTTTAATTTTTGAATAGTAGGTGAAACTTCCATTTCGTTTCTCCAATTTTCAAAACCTAATATTGATTCATTGACTATCCTATCCGCATCAGGCAAAGCTTTTTCTCTTACCTTTCTCGCTTTCAGTGTTTTTTCCGTTAGCTGATCAACGTTGTACAACGAAACTCCTGGAAGATTATCTATATCTATTTCAACGCTTCTTGGGACGGAAAGATCAATGACGAGTTTGTGATTTACTTTCTGATCAAAATGTATTTTTTTAATGATCGGTTGTTCAGAAGAGATGGCTGAAATGATTACATCATTTTCTTGTATCACATTTTCTAAATCAGAAAAATCAGCCACGTGGAGATTTGTGTTCTTGGCAAGTTTTTCAGCCTTTGCTTTTGTTCTATTTACTAAACAAACCTTAGCATCTGTATCTCCAAGATTTTCTAATACATTTTGTCCAATCTCTCCTAGACCAATTAATGCAATTCTTGGTTCAGAAATATTCTTAATAAATCCATCAATTAACCCTACGGAAACTGAAGCGACAGATGCTGTCCCGTCTTGCAATCTCGTTTCTTGAACTACGCGCTTATTCGCAAAGAAAATGGTGTGAAGTAATCGATGAATAAATGGGCCAGCTAAACCTAAATCAGCGCTTTGCTGATAGGCTTTCTTTACCTGGTTTGAAATTTGAATGTCGCCTAGAACTTGCGAATCCATTCCTAAAGAAACTTCAAAAAGATGTTTTACAGCATTTACACCTAAGAAATTTTTGAAATGAGAAGTAATCTTTGAAGCAGGAATCCCTTTGAAGCTTGCTAGCAACTTCATCACGTCTGAAGATAGATCGTACTTAGATGAATAGTAAACCTCTGTTCTATTGCAAGTTGATACAACCATTGCTTCTTCTATTGAAAAAGCATCTTTTAGTTTGAGTAGGAATTCTTGGGATTCACCTTCGTTAAAAGCCACCATCTCTCGCACATCTATTGATGTGTCTTTATATGATAATCCTAAAGCTTTAAATCCTTCCATCTCAAAATCAATTACAGTGCGCAAAAATAACAGTCATTGTGTATCTTGGATATGATAAAATTCAGTCTATTCTTATTTAGAATGGTTTTAAATAATGTTTAAATTCATAATCAATGCGATTTCTCGAGCTCTAGGCTTCTCTAAGACAGAAGCAAAGGGCACTCTTATGCTGATTTTCATCATCTTTTCAGGTTTAGTGACCTCTCAAGCTCTAGTAAGAGAGATGAAATCTAGATCCTCTTCAACAGTACAAAATTCTGAAGAACTACAAGCTTGGATCAAATCTGTAGAGGCTTCATATGAGCTCAAAAAACAGAAAAGTGTGGAATTTGACAAAAGCGTTTATTTACCAAAAAATGACTACAATAAAAAGACAAGCTTTGTTCCCAAAAAGAGGTTAAAAGAATCAGAGAAAAGAATAAGAAAAGAAACACCATTAGTTATTTTGGATCTGAACAAAGCGACCCCTGAGCAACTCCAGAGAGTAAATGGAATTGGTCCATCTTATTCAGAACGAATAGTAAAGTATAGAGAGTTACTTGGTGGTTTTGCAGATTCAACTCAATTAGTAGAAGTCTATGGTTTAGATGAAGAGATTGCTGCGAAAGTATTATCACAATTTTCAATTCAGTCTGAAGTGCTTAAGATTCCAATTAATTCAGATTCCTTAAAAGTCTTAGCTAGACATCCTTACATTTCATATGACATGGCAAAAATAATTTTGAATTATAGGAAAGCTCATGGTGATTATGTCCAACCGGAAGAGCTAATGAAAATTAAGACGATAGATGAGCAAGTATTTTTAAGATTAAAGCCATATTTGGAATAGTCTGTATGCAAAAAATTCTCAAATCGTATTTAAGGCGTCTTAGCAACCTTTCAGGAACCAATCGATCTTTATTTCTTCTTCGTTTATTGAAGGAGCAATTTATTGACATTCACGATCTTGATTTTGCTGAAAATGAAGCTAGTTTTTCAATAATCAAAGGACTAGTGGAAGGTAAAAGGAAGATCCTTCTCTGCTCTGAAGTAGATAGTAGAAGTAAGCATGCTAATGAAATAAGTAAACGCTTAAAAAAAATTCAGCGAATAGAGCGATTCATTTTTGAAGAACGTGGAGCAAAAGATTTGTATGTTGGTTGGCCTTTTATAAAAGGAAAATTTTCAGATGATACGCCAGTAAGGTGCCCTCTGCTTTTTTTTCCTGTCGCACTTGAGAGGGAAGGCAATGAATGGAATTTGGTACGAAGGCAGGATGTAAACGTCACTTTGAACAAGACTTTTTTACTAGCCTATTCCTACTACAATGGTATTCCGCTAGACGAAGATCTTATTGAGACAGTCATTGATGATTACGACAAGGACAGTACAGTTTTTAGAACTCAACTTTACGAACTTTTAAAAAGCAGCGGAGTTGAACTGCATTTCAATCAAGAAAACTTTACTGATGAATTAAAAGCATTTACTGAATTCAACAAAAGTCAATTTGAATCTCAAGAAAGAACGGGAGTCCTTAAAATGTTTCCTGAAGCAGTTTTAGGAATTTTTCCGCAGGCGGGTTCTTATTTGGTTCCAGACTATGTCAAGCTGCTAGAAGACAGTAAGGAGGACGATCTAGAAGAGTTTTTTTTTAAGAGAGCAGAGAAGGAAGACGAAAATCAACTGGCCCTCTTCGATAGAGTAAACGAAGAAAATACTTTTACTCCATTTCCCTTGGATGCCTATCAAGAGCATGCACTACAAGAAATCAAGAAAGGAAAATCTATAGTTGTTCAAGGACCTCCAGGCACAGGAAAGTCTCAGCTGATTAGTAATCTTATTTGCGACTTTACTGCTAGAGGAAAGAACGTGCTTTTGGTTTGTCAAAAGAAAGCAGCTTTAGATGTGGTTTATTCCAGACTGAAAGAGAAAGAGATGCATGACTTTGTAGCATTGGTGCATGACTTTAAAAATGATAGGAAACCAATCTACGAGCAAATAGATCAACAGATAGATCAGGTGGAGGTTTATGAAAAGAAAAATAATAGCCTTGATTCCATTCAATTGGAAAGAAACTTCCTCCAAGCAAGTAGAAGAATTGATCAGTTAGTAGAGGAATTGCAGGAATTTAGAGAGGCTCTTTTCGATGAAAGTGAGTCTGGAAAATCAGCAAAAGAACTTTACTTGACGAGTAGTCCAGAAGATCCAAATTTCAGTATGAATTTGGAATATCGTTCTTTCCATTTCAGTAGGCTAAATGAGGTTGAAAGAAGATTTAAATCTTATCTAAACTATCACGATAAATTTGAGAAGCGAACCCATTTTTGGTCAAAAGGACCCTCTTTTGCCCACTTTGAAACGAAAGATATTTCGGAAATACTGAAAGTCCTTAAAGAGATACCAGCGTTCAATGATTCACTCATTGAAGAATCTAATACTTTTTGCTCCAGACCTATAGACTTTGAAACGGCGGAGTACTTTTCTACAAAGAATGCTCAATTAGAAGAGCTGAAAATGGGTTTGGAAGAAAAGGTGGTCTATAAAGTCTTCAAGCAATTGCATGAGGATAAACCAACAAAAGATATTAATTGGTTGGCTCAGACAGAGCGAACAATGATGTCTTGTTTTAGAGGAGCTGGACTAGAAGGTTCGGTTAAGTCAGAGAATCTTGGGCGATTCCAAGAGGTGCTTCAATCAGCCAGTCGGGCAAGAAAAAACCCACTTAGTTGGATGAAGTGGCAACTGTTTTCAAAGGAGAAAACTTTTTTGAAAAGGGTAATGGTGGCCAATGAGCTAAAAAGCAACAAAAGAGGGTTTAACGTATTGGTTGAGCGTATTGATAATAGACTTAACTATGAGCATTCCATTTCCACGATCATGAAAAATTCTTGGCTTCATAATTATCCTGATTCATTCAGGAAAATTGATATTCAAGATTGGTTCTATTGGCAAAAAATGGGTCTTAATATGTATTCTGTTGCCCAAACCGTAAGGTCGCTGCATGAGTATATTATTTTGTCTCGCTTGGATCATGTCGAATACCAAAACAAGATCCGAGCTTTGGTCAAATTGGTAGACACTATTCCTAATCAGTTAGTAGTATGGAAGCGATATGTGAATATGCATCAGGTGAGAGCTATCATTTTGCAAAAAGAAGATTCAGCTAAATTGGAGAGACTTCTAAAAAAAGATTTTGATGCCATTTGCGAATATCATACACTGAAGAATGAGCTGACCTCAGAGGAGTCCAAGGTGTTGGATGAACTTACGACGGATGCAGCCAAAAGTCTGGATCAGCGCCTAGCATTATTTCGAAATAGCCTGTCTCTTGCATGGATTGATCACTTAGAATCAAAATACCCCAATCTTAGGTCAGCAGCCTCTGGTAAGCTAGATGCTCTTGCAGAGGAACTAAGGGATGAAATTGACGCGAAAAGAAAAACGAGTAAAGAAATCTTACTTTTAAAGGCACGTGAGAAAACATACGAACACCTAGAATACAATCGCTTAAAAAACAGAGTTACCTATCGTGACTTGCAACATCAGGTTACGAAAAAGCGAAGGATCTGGCCTATTAGAAAAGTTATTTCTGAATACTCTGAAGAATTATTCACGCTGCTTCCCTGCTGGATGTGTTCTCCAGAAAGTGCATCGGCTATTTTTCCAATGAAGCAAATGTTTGATTTGGTCATCTTTGATGAAGCTTCTCAATGTTTCGCCGAGAGAGGAATTCCTGCGATGTATAGAGGTAGGCAGACTGTAGTTACTGGAGATAGCATGCAGCTACAACCAAGCGATCTTTACCGAGTAAGATGGGAAGAAGATGACGATGATATTCCTGAGTTAGCCATTAATTCATTGCTAGATCTTACGAAGCATTACTTACCAGAAGTAAGCCTTTCTGGTCATTACAGGAGTAAGTCTCTCGAACTAATTGATTTTTCTAATGAGCATTTTTATAAAGGAAAACTGAGATTACTGCCCGACTATGAATATGTAAATAAGAAAGAGCCGGCTATTCACTACAAAGAAGTAAAAGGAATTTGGGAAGATGGGGTTAATGAGATAGAAGCTCATGAGGTCGTAGATATTGCGATCGATCACATGACTAAATCTCCGGACAAAGAGGTCGGAATAGTTACTTTTAATTATAAACAGCAGGGACTCATACTAGATCTTTTAGAAGAAAAAGCAAGTGATAAAGGGCTTGTGATTCCTCATTCTCTTTTTGTTAAGAACATTGAAAATGTACAGGGAGATGAGCGTGATATTATCATTTTCAGTATAGGATATGCTCCTGACAAAAAGGGCAAAGTGAAGCTGCAGTTCGGTAGTCTGAATGCCGATGGGGGAGAGAACAGACTAAATGTAGCGGTGACAAGAGCTAAAGAAAATGTCATTGTGGTTTCCAGTATATCTCCTAATCAGTTGAAAACAGATGATACAAAAAATGAAGGACCAAAGCTTCTTAAAAAATACTTAGAATACGTTGTTGAAGTGAGCCGGAAGAAATGGGCTCCACATATTCCAGAGTATGATGAACACCATGTCGATTGGTTTTTGCGCAATAAGTTGCAAGAGAAAAACTTCCATGAGTTTGAGGGATTCAAGCTGGCTAAAGAGCTGCCATTTGCAGATCTTTCTGCAAAGAAAAATGGAACATATACAGGGCTAATTCTTACAGATGATGAAAGATATTTCGAAGCACTATCGCCCAAACAGATTTACGCTTTTCAGCATTTCCATTTGCAAATGAAGAACTGGCCACATATTCGGTTTCATAGTAGAGAGCTGTGGCTCGATCCTGAATCGGCAAAGGAGAAAATGAGAAAATTTTTATATTCCAACGTAGATAAGAAGTAGTCTTTTAGATGATATTCGCTGATGAAAAAAAGTAAAATTGTGTTGGTGGTACTCACCATATCTGCCTTAGAGTTTTTTCTTTTTCTCTATCTTCTCCTTACCAATCAATTTGAAGGAAAAGAAATGATCCCATTCATTGTGTTGGGATGTGCCTATCTAGTGCCTGTGCTGGTCTGCTTAGCTATCATCCTCTCTAATAATAAGTTTAAAAAGCAAGACAAGATCAACTGGAGTCTTTACGTATCTCTTACTTATCTAGTGGGATGCTTTCACTTTTATCTGAAATATGGAAAAGACTTTGAGCGGATAATTAGTGATCAGAAATAATTTTTTTGCAAAGGAGCATCTTTTGAAATTTTTCAGACAAAAAAATAGCACCGAAATGTTCGGTGCTATTTGAATTTTACTTTTAAAAGTTGACTACAGATGAATCACCTCATCGTAGGCTGCTGCTGCAGCTTCCATTACTGCTTCACTCATAGTTGGATGTGGGTGTACAGACTTCACGATTTCATGACCAGTAGTCTCAAGGTTTCTTGCAACCACAGCCTCTGCAATCATCTCAGTGACATTGGCTCCAATCATGTGGGCACCAAGCCACTCCCCATACTTAGCATCAAAAATCACTTTTACAAACCCGTCAGATGCACCAGCTGCTTTCGCTTTTCCTGATGCAGAGAATGGAAATTTACCAACTTTCACTTCGTACCCAGCTTCTTTTGCTGCCTTCTCTGTATATCCTACAGAAGCGACTTCAGGAGAGCAATAAGTACAGCCAGGGATATTGTTGTAGTTGATAGGCTCTACATTCATTCCCTTAATCTTCTCAACACAAACAATCCCCTCAGCAGAAGCGACATGAGCAAGAGCTTGTCCTTTCACAATATCACCGATAGCATAAACACCATCTACATTGGTTTTGTAATAATCGTCAACTAGTACTTTTCCTTTCTCAGTTTTCACACCTGTTGACTCTAGACCAAGATTTTCAATATTGGTTGCCACCCCTACTGCCGAGAGTACTACGTCACATTCCAATACTTCTTCACCTTTTTTGGTCTTCACAGTGACTTTACATCCAGCACCTTTAGTATCTACTTTGGTTACTTCCGACTTAGTCATGATTTTCATCCCTGACTTCTTGAAAGTTCTCTCAAGTTGTTTAGAAACTTCTTCGTCTTCAACAGGGACAATACGATCCATGAATTCAACAATGGTCACTTCAGTACCAATTGATTTATAGAAATAAGCAAACTCTACTCCTATAGCACCCGATCCAACAACCACCATTTTCTTAGGCTGCTTATCCATTACCATTGCTTCTCTATAACCAATGATTTTCTTACCGTCTATTGGCATAGTAGGAAGTTCTCTAGATCTTCCTCCAGTTGCTAGAATGATATGATTGGCGTCATAAGTAGTCACTTTACCTGAAGCATCCTTTACATCAACTTTCTTACCCTTCTTCAAGGTGCCATGACCTTCTATATGATCAATCTTGTTCTTCTTGAAAAGAAACTGGATTCCCTTACTCATTCCTCCCGCTACTTCTCTACTTCTTTTTACCATTCCGGTAAAATCTGCTTTGGCATCCTTCACATTAATTCCATAATCCTCAGCGTGATTGATGTATTCGAAGACTTGAGCACTCTTCAGAAGCGCCTTTGTTGGTATACATCCCCAATTCAAACAAATTCCGCCAAGTTCTGAACGTTCTACTACCCCAACTTTCATTCCCAATTGAGAAGCTCTAATAGCTGCCACATACCCTCCAGGGCCACTTCCGATTACAATAAGATCATATTTAGATGCCATACCTTCAATTTTTATTAAGGCTGCAAAAATAGTTTCTTTTCAAATCTTATTAATTCTTTCTTACTCCTTTTGTGTTGGAAGTATTCTTTGCGGTACTTGAGCCTCCTGATGAACCTCCCTCAGATAAAGAAGATGTTCGTGATGTAGCTTTTATTGAAGACTGCTGCATCTTTATCAAATCTCTTCGACTTTGTGATAACTGTAATTCTTCCTTACGATTAGATATTGCATCTTCCCTTTTTTTGTTTGATATAAGTCGTGCGTTTTCTTTCTTAAAAGCAGATTCAGTAAAGACAGATTTTTTAACAGTACTTCTTCTATTTTCATTTATTGGGTTAACTCTATTCCACTCAACTTGTGCAACTGCTGGGCTTAAGTGTATCGTTTCCGAAACACATTCATCATTTAGAAAACGCATCATTTCAACGTTATTACCTGTTAAATAATGGAATTTGTAAACATCAGTACTAATAGCGAATCGGTACCAGTATTTTGTTGTAAACCAATTGAAATAGTCTGCCCAGCTTTGTACTGCGAAGTATTCATTATCGTGATAATAGAAATCTATTTTCTTGTCAGTAAGTGAGGATAGTGAGTCGCTTAGCTCTCCATAAGATCGCACATATGGATTTCCAGAATTTTTAAAAACGACAGGATCATCCCAATTGAATTGATTTAGATTCTGCTGAGCGGAAAGAGAACCAAGTATGAAAAACGATAGAACGAATAAAGATTTTCTCATAAGAAAGGTATTTTAGTGAATAATGGTTTTTGTTAAAGCTAATATCATGCCATGATTTTTTTGATTCTAATGTTAACTTAGCCGTCCAATAAAAACACTATGAAACTACTCGAAGGAAAAACAGCTCTTATCACTGGAGCATCGAAAGGAATCGGAAAAGCAATAGCAGAACGATTTGCGGAACAAGGAGCTAATGTGGCATTTACGTATTTGTCAAGTGTAGAGAAAGGAGAAGCTCTTGGAAAAGAACTAGAGGCGAAAGGAGTAAAAGCTAAAGGATATAGATCAGATGCTTCTGATTTTACAGCCGCTCAAGAGCTGATTAATAATGTGGTTGCAGATTTCGGAACCATAGATGTATTGATTAATAATGCAGGAATTACAAAAGATAACCTCTTGATGAGAATGGGAGAGGCTGATTGGGATTCTATCATGAATATCAATTTGAAGTCTTGTTTCAATACAGTGAAAGCTATATCAAGAACAATGATGAAGCAGAGAAGTGGCTCTATCATTAATATGTCATCTGTGGTTGGTGTAAAAGGAAATGCTGGGCAGGCTAACTATGCTGCTTCTAAGGCTGGAATCATTGGTTTTACTAAATCTGTAGCTCTAGAGCTTGGGTCTAGAAATATAAGGTCAAATGCAATAGCGCCAGGATTCATTGAGACTGAAATGACAGATGCTCTGGATGAAAAAACTGTTCAAAGCTGGAGAGATGCTATTCCTTTGAAAAGGGGTGGAGCGCCAGAAGATGTGGCAAATGCCTGTGTCTTTTTAGCTTCAGACTTGTCAGCTTATGTGACAGGACAGACCATTCAAGTAGATGGCGGTATGTTGACATAAGAATAGGTCAAAGTAGATATAGACCCATCTTCCGCTAAGATGGGTTTTTTTGTGACTCATCGAAATAATTTAATTATTTAAAGATTAATTATAATTTAATTGATAATAATAAATTAAATTTCAAGTTGTAATTCAAAAAAGCTCAAATGCCTTTAAGCACGCTAAACAGTACATTAGGAATTAAACGAGCGGCTCACCTACTTCGTCGAACCTGCTTCGGAGGTACTGTCGCCGAAATAGAATCATTTGCATCACTAACTCCGACAGAAGCTGTAGAGCAACTATTCAGTAGTGATTTACCTGACACAGGATATCCAATTGATCCATTGACTGGAGTTGAGTGGATCACAACAGGGACTTCACAAAGTGAGGGGTTTGAACTAGATCGGTATTTCCTTTCATGGCACCTTGGTCAGCTGCTTGGAAATGAAATTGAGGAAAATATTAAGCTTCCTTATATTTTCAGAGAACGTTTGGTGTTTTTTCTTCATACTCATTTCACCACCAAACTATCTGTAGTCAATAGCTCGAGGGCACTTTATTATCAGCAGGCACTTTTTCGTCTTTTCGCTTTTGATGCAGAAGACATTGTGCTACCTCCAGAGAATCCTGATGCAGATCCCGAAGATCCTGCTTCCATGGAAACTATTGTTCCAAGAAAT
>JBGCFL010000120.1:0-36020 GCA_045106975.1 Ekhidna sp.
TGAAGTCATAGCTGCTAATCAGATGGGGCTGCCCGTTTCAGCCATCTCCGTTTTAACAGACGAGTGCGATCCTGAAAACCTACACCCTGTAGATATTGAAGATATAATTGCAACCGCGAAAGAAGCTGAAAAAGATTTGGTCGTGTTGTTTAAGGAGCTTATGAATAAAACATAAGCATATTGTCAGTTTAGACTTCTATCCGTTTTATTAACCCTACCTTTGCTGTTCACACGAAATGACACACAATAAATAGTGTCGTCTCACTATCAACATATATGTCATTCAAATCACTAGGTTTAATCGAGCCTTTGCTTAGAGCAATTAGCAAAAAGGGGTACACTGAAGCTTCACCCATTCAAACAAAAGCAATACCTCAAGTTATTCAAGGAAAGGATGTATTAGCATCCGCACAGACAGGGACAGGCAAAACTGCTGGATTTACGTTACCTATTCTCCAAAAAATATACGAAACAAGGTCTCAAAATAAACGACGACCCATTAGAGCTCTCATTCTCACCCCCACAAGAGAACTGGCCGCTCAAATTCTAGAAAATATTGAAGCATACAGTATCTATTTGGACATAAAGTCTATTGTGATTTTTGGTGGCGTTAAACAAAATCCGCAAGTAGAAAAGCTGAGGAAGGGAGTTGACATTTTGGTCGCCACTCCTGGTCGTTTGCTTGATCTACATAGTCAAAGATTACTTTCATTAGATCAAGTCGAAACGCTTGTATTAGATGAAGCGGACAGGATGCTAGATATGGGATTTCAACGAGATATCAATAAAATTCTAGCCATTCTTCCTAAGAAAAGACAGAATCTACTTTTCTCAGCTACTTTTTCGAAGGAGATCAAAAGTTTAGCAAATGCCTTTTTGCATCAACCTGTATTGGTAGAAGCTACTCCTGAGAACACCACAGTAGAGAAGATCATTCAAAAAGTGTACCGTGTAGATCAGAAGAAGAAAACGGACATGATCATTGATATGATTGCGGGAGGTAGATGGCAGCAAGTATTGGTCTTTACCAGAACCAAGCATGGAGCGAATAGACTAACCGAAAAAATGAATAAAGCGGATGTAAGCGCCGCAGCAATTCATGGAAACAAAAGTCAAGGAGCAAGAACAAAAGCGCTTGATGGATTCAAGAAAGGAGACATTAGAGTCTTGGTAGCAACAGATATTGCTGCTAGAGGACTGGACATTCCCCTATTGCCACATGTGATCAATTTCGAATTACCGAATGTTCCGGAAGATTACGTTCACAGAATAGGAAGAACAGGCAGAGCTGGTGCTAGCGGAGAAGCCATCTCATTAGTCTCATTAGGTGAAATGGACTATCTAAGAGACATAGAGAAACTCATTGAGCTTAAGCTAGAAAGAGAAAGCATGGAAGGTTTTGAACCTACTGAAAAGCCTGAAGATGTGGAGAAGCCTACTCAAAAACGTAATTTCAGAAAGTCTAAACCAAAGAGTGGTGGTGGTAATCGAAATTTTAGAGGGTCGAGGAATAAGAGGTAATTTATTCGCTTTCACTTTTGACTGCCTCTTCCAATTCCTCATACCAGCCTTCACCGTACTTTCGAATAAGAGGTTCTTTCAAAAATTTGTAGACAGGTACTTTCAATTCTTTGCCCAGATCACATGCCGGAGCACATATTTGCCAGCGATCGTAGTTAAGAGCATCAAATTCTGGAAGCTTCGAAATTCGAATAGGATACAGATGACAGGAGATTGGTTTCTTAAAATCAGTTTTCCCATCTCTGTTAGCTTGCTCAATACTACACTTGAGAATCTTTTTCTCATCGTAAAAAGCGAAAGCACATTCTCTATTATTAATAGTGGTAGTTGAATAATCTCCATCCTCATCTAATAAATATCCTCCTTCTTTTTCTAGAACCTCAACAGCATTTTGAGGAAGGTATTTCTTCACAAGGGGAATAACTTCTTTGATTAATGGGAGCTCATCCTTAGTCAACGGAGCTCCTAAGTCTCCTTCTACACAGCATGCTCCTTTGCATTTAGTTAAATCACAGACAAATGCCTCTTCTATCACGTCATCAGATACTAGTATATGCCCTACTTCAATCATTTTAAAAATTTTTACAAAAATATTGAACCATTTCTAGTTGAGACCGTTCTAACAACATCTATATTTATATGTAGGTACATTTAATTTAATAATCATAACATAAAACTTAAAAATCATGATCAAAGCATTTATCATTTTCGCAGCACTATTATCAGGCGAAGCTAAAGATGTGACAGTAGACACTAAAGCAAGTTCAGTAGAATGGCTTGGAAAAAAAGTAACAGGACAGCATAATGGAACTGTACAGCTCAAAGAAGGAAGTTTATCAATGGATGAAAGTGGTAACCTTACTGGAGGAACATTCACAATGGATATGACTACTTTAATCTCTACTGACCTCTCAGGAGAATACAAAGGAAAACTAGAAGGACACTTGAAGTCAGATGACTTTTTTGGCGTAGCTACTTATCCAACTGCTACATTCGTTATTACTAAAGCTGTACCTCAGGGGCCTGGAAAATATAAAGTAATTGGAAACATTACTATTAAAGGAACAACTAAAGAAATTCAATTTCCAGCTACAGTAGAAACGAAGGACGGTAGAGTGACAGCAAAAGCTGACATTACTATTGACCGTTCAAAATATGATATCAGATACGGATCAGGAAGTTTCTTCGATAACTTAGGAGACAAAACTATCTATGACAATTTTGACCTCACTATCGCTCTAGTAGCTGATATGTAATATTTACATCAAGAATAAATCGGAAGCCATCTCAAAAAATTGAGATGGCTTTTTTTATGACTTCATCACAATCTATTTCTCATTGTAGTTGAGAATAGAAATTGATTTTCTTTGTGGTTCATTTCTTAAAATGATTCAATAAATAACCCCAAATTATTCAAGTAACTTCACACTATGATTAATAAAGTAGTAGTCAATGCACAAGAAGCTATTGAAGGCATTAGCGACAACATGACGTTGATGCTTGGTGGTTTCGGGCTTTGTGGCATCCCTGAAAATTGTATTGCGGAACTGGTCAAGTCTAATGTAAAAGGTCTAACCTGTATCTCAAACAATGCAGGTGTCGATAATTTTGGACTGGGTCAACTTCTTCATAAAAAGCAGATAAAAAAAATGATCTCTTCTTACGTAGGAGAAAATGCTGAGTTTGAGAGGCAAATGCTCAGTGGTGAACTAGAAGTAGATCTTATCCCTCAAGGCTCACTTGCAGAACGCTGTAGAGCTGGAGGAGCCGGTATTCCCGCTTTCTTTACCCCTGCTGGATATGGAACAGAAGTCGCTGAAGGAAAAGAAGTAAGAGAATTTAACGGCAAACCACATATTTTAGAATCTGCTCTCACCGCTGATTATGCAATAGTAAAAGCATGGAAAGGCGATCATGCTGGTAACTTGGTATTCAAAGGAACGGCTAGAAATTTCAATCCGCCAATGGCAATGGCTGGGAAGATCACCATTGCGGAAGTAGAAGAACTCGTTGAACCAGGTGAATTGGATCCCAATTTCATTCATACTCCAGGGATATTTATACAAAGAATATTTCAAGGAAGTGAATATGAAAAACGAATTGAACAACGAACTACTCGACCAAAAAAATAAGATATGCTAGACAAAAATGGAATTGCGAAACGAATTGCGCAAGAATTGCAAGATCGTTGGTATGTCAACTTAGGAATTGGCATTCCTACACTAGTAGCCAACTACATTCCCGAGGGAATAGATGTGGAATTCCAATCAGAAAATGGACTACTCGGAATGGGGCCATTTCCTTTTGAAGGAGAGGAAGATGCTGATATGATCAACGCAGGTAAGCAAACAGTAACAACACTTCCCGGAGCGTCCATATTTGATTCGTCTACCTCTTTTGCTATGATAAGAGGCCAGCATGTACAGTTGACCGTTTTGGGTGCTATGGAAGTAGCTGATAATGGTGATATAGCCAACTGGAAGATCCCTGGGAAAATGGTCAAAGGCATGGGTGGTGCCATGGATTTAGTCGCATCAGCAGAAAACATCATTGTTGCTATGATGCATACGAACAGAGCAGGAGAATCTAAACTCCTGAAAGAATGTACACTCCCTATTACTGGAGTTCAATGCGTCAAAAAAGTGGTCACTAATCTTGCCGTACTGGACATTACTCCTGATGGATTCCAACTATTAGAAAGAGCTCCTGGCATTTCTGTTGATGAAATAAAGAATGCAACAGCTGGAAGACTTATTGTACAAGGAGAAATACCTGAAATGAATATCTGATGGAAATAGGACAATATCATACCCTTAAAATTCTTCGCATAACTCCTCCAGGTGCCTATCTATCATACGGCGGTGAAGAGGATATCGATATTCTACTACCTACCAAATACATTCCTGAGAAAGCCAAAGTAGATGACTTCATAGAAGTTTTTGTCTATCGCGATTCTGAAGATCGCATCATATGCACCACAGATCACCCGCATGCCACTACCAATCAGTTTGCCTTTCTAAAGGTCAATGACGTGAGCAGTGTGGGAGCATTTCTTGATTGGGGTATTGAAAAAGATATACTCCTTCCCTTCCGAGAGCAAAAAACTAGGCTAAACAGAGGAGAATGGTGTTTGGTCTACATTTTACTTGATGAAAAGACAGATAGAGTTTTCGCTACTACCAAACTTGGTAAGTTTTATAAGAATGAAGAAATTGAATTAGAAGTTGGTGAAGAAGTAGATCTTTTGATTGCGGATGAGACCGATTTAGGCGTCAACGTAGTTATAAACAATGAGTATCGAGGACTGATCTATGAAAATGATATTTTTCATGACCTGCTAGAAGGAGACAAAACAGTAGGATACATCAAAGAAGTACGCCCAGACAATAAAATAGATGTAAGTCTAAGAAAAGAAGGTTTAGAAAATCTTGAACTTGGCGCTAGGCAAATCATGGGAGAACTCAGGTCGAATGAGGGATTTTTACCTTTACACGATAAAAGTTCACCTGAAGAAATTCAATCTACTTTACAGATGAGCAAAAAGAATTTCAAGCGATCAATAGGTATTCTTTATAAGAAAAAATTGATCACAATAGAAAGTGAAGGAATTAGAAAAGCTTGATTATTAATCTAGCTGCTCCTGATTATCAACTTGAATTGTCTCTTGGCTTTCTTCCGATCCTAGATACATGAGCATTAGAAAAACAATTAGCAGTACAAAAGAATACTTTTTCATTTCATCATTATTTGAGTCAAAGAAACTATTTCATTCTAGATATTAAACAGACTAATCGGTGATTGGTTTGAAAGAGGGGTTGACTAATTAAATACAATCGATTATTGATTTTTAGCGTCCCTTAAAATCTACTAAATCAATGAATTTTCAAGTGTCGGGTAAATGCCGTGTTCAAGTCAATACAATTATTTTGGACTAAATTGATCCTTTCCTAGCATTGCTCAAAAAAATATGGAAGCATTGAAACAACCACAACTCGGAAAAACTATCCAAGCTCTTAGACTTGAGAAAAAGCTTACCCAAGAAGAATTGGTTGATAAATGTAATGTAAACGTGCGAACGCTACAACGTATAGAAGCAGGTGATGTTTCTCCACGTGAATACACTATAAAAGCAATATTTGAAGCACTTGATTCCCAATTAGAACAGGTCGCCACATCTATTGGAAGAAAAAGTTCTATTCAAAAAATGAATATAGGATGGGTCGCTGGAGTTGTATTCTTCGTTTTTGGTTTTGGTGAAGCCATCATTGATTATGTTAGATTCGAAGATGATCTACCTATCTATTTTCCTTTTATATACACGAGTATAAAAGTAATTGTTCTAGTAGCATACGCACTGTTTATGCTAGGCTTTGCAGAAGCAGGAAAAACACTTAAAAGCTCCATCTTGAGAATCAGCGCTTATTTGATGATGGGTTCAATGATCGTAATTGAACTTTATGATATCATATCTATTTTCTCAGGGCTCACTTTAGATGAATTTATAAAAATAAGAGGTTTTGAATCAGTTGCCTTAGGTGGAGTTGACATTGTATTCGGCATTGCTTTAATCAAAATTGGAAAACAATTAGGAATGACTTCTTTTGCTGCAGGTTTTTTTGAAGTCATTATTGGCATCTGCTTCGTTACATTCTTTTTAGCTTTTCTAGGTCTCATTTTTATGATTCCAGCTGTCTTATTAGAGGTTATTGTTCTCTATAAGTGCTACGAGCTCGTTCAGGGAAAAGCGTAAAATCACTCTTCACATTTAAAATTAAAATCATGATTAAAAAAATAATCACAGGAACATTTTGTGTTGTAACATTCTTTCTCGTATTACTATTCACACACACCCCTTCTAAACATAAGAATCATGGTAAAATAGATCTATCCCTCTATATGGGTGATTCAATCAATCAACCACTTATTGTAGGTTTTGGAGGTGGAGAAGGTGGTAATGCTTGGGCTAGCGACTACTGGGAAACCACAAGAAATGCATTTTTAAAAGAAGGATACGCCTTCTTAGCTATAGGTTATTTTGGTTCTGAAAACACTCCTACCTATTTAGACAGAATTTCACTAAATGCTATATATGACTCCATAATCTCTAAAAGCAATCATCCGCTAATAGATCAGTCAAAAATTGCACTAATAGGTGGATCGAAAGGAGCAGAATTAGCACTTAATCTGTCTAGCAGATTCAATGGAATAGATGCTGTGGTAGCTTTTGTTCCTAGTCACGTTTCTTTTCCAGCCTTAACCATGTTTGCTAATACTTCTTCATGGGAGTATAATGGTAAAGAAGTAAGGTTTACAGAAGCGCCTTTCAAAACAATTTTTCCTGCTCTACAAGGGAATCACTTGGAAGCATTTTCAATGATGTTAGAAGATGAAAATGAAGTGATCAATTCTACCATAAAAGTAGAAAACGTTAATGGTCCAATACTTCTTATTTCAGCTACTCGTGACGAAATGTGGCCGTCAAATGATATGTCAAACAAGATAATGAAGAGACTAGAAAAAAATGAATTCAAATATGAGTATAAGCATATCTCTATTGAGGGGAGTCACAATGAACCACTAAAGCATTTTGATAAGGTGCTTCATTTTTTAGATTCAAATTTCAAATAAGTAAGAAAGCATTAACCGCATCTATGTAATGCGTCCTCTAAAAAATCGTTTGAAATGGGTTTAGACACAAAGTCATTGACCATATCAAATTTGGAGGCCTTCTTCTTATCATCAGGATTTATTGATGAACTTAAAATGTAGATATCCATCTTTCTATTATGATTTGAATTAGAATAAGATTCTAAAAATTTCCATCCATCACATACTGGCATATTCAAATCTAAAAGCAAAATGTCTGGTGTTGACTCAGGAGAGTTTGCTAAATACTCGATAACCTCATCACCATTAAAAAATGACAAAATTTCACATTCGGAATCAATTAGTTGAACGTGCTTTTTAACAATCCAATGAAAAACTGCCTCATCATCGGCCATCGCTATTACCTTATTTTTCATTGATCTGATTCTTAAAAGTTATTTTAAATGTAGTCCCATTATCTATTTCACTATCTACCTCAATAAAATCTCCCATTGTTCTTATCTGATTTTTCACCAAGAATAAGCCTACACCTTTACTGTTCTTATGATCATGAAAAGTCTTCCCAAAACTAAAGATATCGTCTCCATACTTATTTAAATCAATACCTCTTCCCTTGTCACTAAACAACAAGATGATGTCATTCCCTTGCTTTTTACTCATCACTTTTATTCGCGGAGTTGCATCTCTGTGCGTATACTTTATTGCATTGCTTAGCAAATTCATGAAAACACTTTCCAAATAAATTTCGGGGTAATTGATTTGTGGAGCTTGCTTGAAATCTGTCTCTATTTCTACATTTCTCTCAAGGACTTTTATCTTTATTAACTCAGCAGCTGATTTGAAAGCATTATCAAACAACAATGAAACTACCTCTAAGCGATCACTTTGTTGAACTTTCAATATTTCATTGAGGTCATCAATTGTATCAAGTGCTTTTGCACAAACGTCTTTAATGAATTGAACTGAAGTTTCTTTTTCCTCTTGGTTGCTATTAAAATATAATTCACTCAATCCTGCTATATTGCTAAGAGGAGACCTCAAGTTATGAGATACGATTTGTGCAAACTCCACAAGCCTTTCGTTTCTCCTACTCATTTCCTCTGAAGTAACTAGTAGTTGTCTATTTTTTTCTTTGAGCATCTCTTCCATGCCCCTTCGAGCAGAAAAGTCTGTATAGGTACATATTACATGCTGCAGTTCGTGATCTTCATTAAAAATAGGTTCAGCATCTACCATCAGCCAAACTCTATCTTTCATTAATGGTCTATAAACACCCATAACTACCTGCCTCACAGCAAGACCTATTTCTATAGCTTGTGGAATTGGAAAATTGTCTGGATTCATTCGATTACCGTCTCCATCAATCACATTCCAGTTTGGATCAAAAATGTCTCGACCAATAAACTGTTCTTCAGTCAGTCCCAAAAGCTGATATGCAGCTCGATTGTATGTCTTCGGCAATAATGAAATATCATAAAGACCTACCCCTACATTGAGATTGTTCATCAAAGACTCAAACTTACGTTCACTTTCGAGCAGTGCGTTCTTGGACAATACTATCTCAGAAACATCGCTCATCATTCCAAGCATACTTACCGCCTTCCCTCCGCGAGATATGAATGTCCCTCTATCATACATATGACAATATGTTCCATCCTTTTTCATAAAACGATAATAGACCTCATATTTACTGAGCGAATTTTCAGCTTCTTCTAATAGTCCAAAAGCATTTTCTCTATCATCAGGATGGATCAATTCTCCCCATTGCTTGATATCTCCCATTTCTTCAGATGTAAATGAAGTCACCTCATTTACATTACCACTCCAGAGTATTTTACCCGAATCAATATGATAGTCATATACAATAATACCAGCAGCCTCAGCGACAAGTCTATGCCTTTTTTCCCAATCTGCTTTTTCATTTTCAAGCTGCTTTCTCTCCGTAATATCTTGAAGTGTTCCTACTAGTCTCGCTATCCCGTTCTCCTCATAGGTACGGCCAATTCCCTCAAGCCAATGATATGTACCATCAGGCCATAATACTCTATGCTCAGCGATAACGCTTTCCCCAAAATTTAAATTATTTATGATTTCATTTATTCGTTCTTTATCATCATCATGAATGAGTTTAAAGTAGCCTTCAATTGATCCATCATAAGACTTAGAGAAATCATAAAAGTAAAAGGATTCGTCTACGGACCAACTAAGACTTCTGTTTGTAAGATTAAACTCACAAAGAGAAATTTTCGCGTTAGATAATGTTGATCTAATACGACGATCTAATACATAGTTTCCTTTCGAATTAGGAATAGGTGTGCTTTCCATTTAGCTGGTCGGTTAAGCGTGAAATTCAAGTTCCCTAGGTGCGAACGGGAAATGAACCTTTTCCAAGATAGTGAAATTGACCTTAATTTGAAAAAAGGGATTTACACTAAAATGGATTCCTCCAACTAAAACGAAAAACTACTTGTAAAGATTTATTAATACTGCTTGCTCTTCTATTGATTCAATGAATTCTCTTTTCAATCTATCAACCAAATCTGAAACAGAAATATCATCATCTATATTAGTCACTCCTTGTCCTGCAGACCAAATGGTCTTCCAAGCTTTAGCTTCTGCTTTTTCCGCATCCAATTCTTCACCAAAATCAACCTTAGCTTTCTTGCTCCACATTTCTTCCGTAATGCCCATGGACTCCAGACTAGGGCGTAAAAAATTAGCATGAACCCCAGATACTGCTGCGGTATAAACAACATCGCTAGCTCCAGATTCCATTATCATATTACGGTAACCTTCATCAGCTTTACTTTCCTTTGTATTAATGAATCGAGTACCCATGTAGGCTAGATCTGCGCCCATTTGCATGGCCGATGCAACATCTCTTCCAGTACTTATACAACCAGAGAGTAATATGGTTTTCTTGAAAAATTTATTAATCTCTGCGACTAAGGGCATTGGGTTTATGGTTCCTGCATGCCCCCCTGCACCAGCTGCCACTAAAATCAACCCATCTACTCCCGCTTCTGACGCTTTCTCCGCATGACGCTTCTTAATGACATCATGAAAAACAAGTCCTCCGTAACTGTGAACAGCATCTATCAACTTTGATACAGCGCCCAAAGAAGTTATTATCAATGGTACCTGATGCTTAATACAGATAGCCAAATCAGCTTCTAATCTTGGATTGGAATGATGTACAATTAGGTTAACACCAAAAGGTGCCGGTTTTTCACCTGTCTCTTTTTCAAATGTCTCAAGAGATCCTTTAATTTGAATGACCCACTCTTCAAAGCCTTCTGTAGAACGTTGATTGAGTGCCGGAAATGTTCCAACTATTCCCTTTTTACAACACTCAATAACGATCTCTGGCCCTGATATAAGGAACATTGGAGCTGCAACAACAGGAAGTTTAAGATCTTGCAAAAAAGGTGCTTTCATGATTATAGATTTTGAAATCGTAAGATGTCAAAAAAAAATCAATTAGAAGCTTTTATGTTTGCTCAATCGCCTGAGTCAATATATGTTTTGGAAGAGCACCGGATTGTCTCCAGACTTGTTTTCCTCCCTTGTAAAGAATGAATGTTGGAACTCCTTTTACGTTAAGCTGATTTGCTGCCTGTTGATTTTTATCAATATCGATCTTTACTATTTTAAGATTGTCTCCCATCTCAGATTTCAATTCTGACAAAACAGGCGCCATTGTTTTGCAAGGCCCACACCATGTAGCATGAAAATCAACCAATACTGGCTTATCGCCGCTAACTAACTCTTTAAAATTTGACATAATGACCTAACAATTGAAGAGTAGTATTTAGTTCTATCTATTTAAAAAGTTTAAAAGACAATAAAGCTCTGGACTCTTTGTTTTAAGCAATTATTTCTTTTTCTTCTTACTTTTATTCATGAAGTTTTTATCTCCACGTGTCAAAGGTTTTTTGTATTTCTTAGCCAACTCCCTACGATAAGTTCCTCCCAAATTTACCTTCTTATTCTTATCCTTCTTCTCGTGCGTCTCCTCTCCACTTGGCTGACTATGCTTAAGCTTACTTGAAATTTCAGGCTGAAATACTTTTGGTCTCTCTTCTGGAATTAACTCCTTAGAAATAACCACTTCTTCTGGAAGATCCATCAACTTAATTTCTAAGTTCATCAGTTCCTCAATAGCTTCTTTATATTCCATTTCGACTTCTGTAGACAACAAAATGGTTTTACCCTCTTTTTCAGCCCTTCCTGTCCTTCCTATTCGATGCATATAATTTTCTGGATAAAGAGGCGTGTCCATATTTATTACATGAGACACATTATCTAGATCCAATCCTCTTGCAATTACATCTGTAGCTATCAAAAGTCGCTTTTTACCATCGTTAAATTGATCCAAAGATCTTAGACGATAATTCTGAGATTTATTAGAATGAATAACGCATAGCTCTGATTCATATTCCTCATTCAATATTTCAAAAAGTCTATCTGCATTTCTCTTGCTTGAAACGAAGATTAATACTTTTTCAAATTCATCCTTATCTGTTAAAAGATGATTGAGGAAATTGGCTTTTGTGTAGAAATTAGGAATTGTGTAGGCACTCTGATCAATATTATTCAATGGCGTCCCACTTAATGCAATCGTTATTTTTTCAGGTGCAATAAAAAAATCATCAATTAACGTATCAACATCTTCAGTCATAGTGGCCGAAAACATTATATGTTGTCTTTTGGCAGGCAGCAGCTCAAAAAGGTTAGTTAGCTGGAATCTGAAACCCAAATCCAACATGACATCTACTTCATCAATTACTACTTTCTTTACTCCTTTGAGCTGTACGGACTTGTGAAGAACTAAATCGTAAAGACGGCCTGGTGTAGCTACCAAAATATCCATTCCCTCAGCTACTCTATCTTTTTGAGTATTAATATTTGTCCCTCCGTATACACCCAATGCTCTTACATTCATATACGTAGTAAGACTATTTATTTGATCTACTACCTGCACAACGAGTTCTCTAGTTGGTACGAGTATCAAAATTCTAGGATGCAATTGTTCAGAGTACTTTAAGTCCCTTAACAATGGTAGTAGATAGGCAAAAGTCTTTCCCGTCCATGTTTGAGAGATTCCAACTACGTCCTTACCAGACATGATCACAGAGAAGGCCTCCTCCTGAATTGGGGTGGGTGATTGAAACCCAAGATCGGTTAAGGCGTTCTTTAGTGGATTGGAAAGATTTAGTTGATCAAAACTACTAGTATTCGACATTTTGCAAAAATAACCTTAACTCGACAAGAAGAAGTGAAATATTTAGACACAAAAAAACTCCTTCCATAATTGAAAGGAGTTTCATATTCTATTTGACTTAGCTATCTAATCTTTAGCCCCACGAAGAGACTTATATAGAATTTTTCTAGCATTAGACTTTCTTAAATTTTGTTCTACATCAGAGATAATGCCCATCTTCACTTCTTCATCAACATTCAATGCCATAGTGATTCTATCTCTCTCTGCTTCCGAAAGCTTATCTTTCTCTTGATTCACAAATTGAACTAGTTCCTCAGGCTCCATGAAAACATCATTCGTCTGAAGACGTGGTTCTGCTCCATAAAGGCCTATATTTCTAGGCTCACCAATGTAAAGATGACTCACTAAAGACTTCTTTTGAATTTTAGTTAATTGCTCTGCTTTAGGCAACTGCTGTCTTACCATCAATTCCTGCTCTCTCATCACAGTCGTTACCATGAAAAAGAACAACAACATGAAAATAATATCTGGCAATGCTGCAGTTGGTATTTCCTGGCCTGATTTCGATTTTTTCTTAAATTTTCCCATTTATAATCTTATTTATCAGGTTCTGCAATAGAGATTGCTTTTGGAATTCCAATTCTACCGGCTTGGTATACTCTTTTCTGAACGTCTACAGTTTGGTCTAACTCCAAGAACTCTTGAGCCGTCAAACCAACTCTTTCGCCGTAAACTTCATTATAAGCACCATGCAATGCATCTAATACTTCAATGTATAGTTCATAACTAGTTCCTCTGTTTGCTTTAAATGACACAACTGCTTTAGTTGGATCATCAGAAGAATCTACGCTTCCTTTCGCTTTCGCTTTCATGGAAGAAGGCAAACTATTATAAATCTCTAAACCCTCAGTTGTAGGATTTCCGAAATTCAAAATAAAATCCTTCACCTCTGCCTGAAGTTCAGACATTGGCTTGTCGTAAGGTTCATCTTCTACAAGCAACTGATCTTTCGAGTTAGCAAGAATTTTAAACAAATTCCTTTGCTGTATATCAAAATCAAGTTTTTCTTCTTCAGGCGGAGGAGGTAGCGTTTGCGCTATCCCTTTGTCATTCGCTATCGTAGTAGTTACTAGGAAGAAAATGAGCAAAAGGAAGGCAATATCTGCCATAGAGCCTGAACTCACTTCTGGAGTGCCTCTATCTTTATTCCTTGCCATTATGAAGTTGCTTTTTTGATTTCAGTTATTACAATTCCTAAAATTGCTCCAAAAGCCAAAATATACATTGTGAACAATCCTGCACCTACCAGTTTAGCAGTAGTTTCTGATGCGTCTCCGTAAGCTGTACCATCTGCTATAAAGTATGACACAACAAACACAAGAAGCAACGCTCCAATTCCAGTACCAATTTTCTTTAGTGCCTGGGGATCTCCGAAGGCTTTTACTAGTGGCATACCGATAGCAGTCACTAGACAAATTCCAACGAGAAAATATGATAAAAATAATCCTACATCAATCATAATCTAATTTGTTTAAGGATTACTTAGTAAGGTTGTGCTTTACAAGAAGATCTACCAAAGAGATAGATGCATCTTCCATGCTGTTCACGATTGAATCAACTTTAGATACTAAGTAGTTATAAAATAATTGAAGAATAACAGCAACTATCAAACCACCTACTGTGGTCAATAGTGCCACTTTAATACCGTCTGCAACTAGTGCTGGAGAAACATCTCCTGCTTCTGCAATAGCATCAAATGCATCGATCATACCGATAACTGTACCCATGAAACCAAGCATTGGAGCCAATGAGATGAAAAGAGATATCCAAATCATTCCTCTTTCTAATTTACCCATTTCAACGGATCCGTATGCAATGATTGATTTCTCTACCATTTCAATTCCTTCTGACATTCTCATCAAACCTTGCGTGAAGATAGATGCAACTGGTCCTCTTGTATTTCTACAAACTTCTTTAGCAGCATCAGCTCCACCAGAACCAAGTGCATCTTCTACGTCAGCTAAAAGCTTCTTTGTATTTGTAGATGCCATGTTTAGATGAATAATTCTTTCTATAGCGATTGCTAGTCCTAGTATAAGACATACTAATACAATCCCCATAAAAGTTGGTCCACCATCAATAAATTGTTCTTTAACAACTTGGTGAAATCCTTGAGATGCTTCTTCAGCCGGCTCTTCGTAAACAACTGCTTCTTCAACAGGTTCTTCAATTACTTCTTCCACTGCTGCGGAATCAGCCGCTTCTTCGGTCGCTGTTGTGTCTGCGTCAGCAAAATCCTGCGCTGTAGCGCCGAATGTGAATACACCTGCCAACATTAAGAGAGTCAATAACTTTTTCATAATTCAGTCTAATAAGTTAAGTCTTCGGTTTAGTTTATAGTATAAAGTTCAAATAAAATTCTGTTTCAAAATAAGTAAGCAAAAATCACTCCGTGTTTTCATTCTTACAAAATCAATCTTCCGCAGAGAGGAAGGGATTCGAACCCTCGATACAGTCACCCGTATACACGCTTTCCAGGCGTGCGCCTTCAACCACTCGGCCACCTCTCTAATTCTCCCATCTCTTTTGATGGGTTACAAATAAATCATGAAAAATACCTTTATGCAAGTTTTCGAGCAAGATCGGCAATTTCTCCTGATGAAGGGTCAACAACTCTAGTCCATCTCCCCTGCTAATGATAGTGTTAATTTACTCTTCAATACCTCTATATTAGGCTCAGAACCGAGTAAAAACATCATTTTAGTCAATGCAGCCTCTGTAGTAATGTCTCCGCCACTTAAAACCCCTATCTCATTTAATTTTTTACTAGTGGCATATCTTCCTTGCTCAACTTCGCCACCAATACACTGACTTACGTTCAAAATGATCTTTCCCTTCTTTATTTCTTCCTCCAAGCAATCTATGAACCAATCAAACTTCATAGTGTTTCCTGAACCGTAAGTCTCAAGAACAATTCCTTTCAATTTTGGAGAGGAAATAGCTCCTCTAACCACCTCCTCCGAAATGGCTGGGAAAATTTTAAGGATTGCCACACTGGGATCTAATTCACTTTCCACCCTGAATTCCTCACCAGACTCATGAGCCATGAGTGCAGGATGATTGTATTCGATCTGAATTCCAGCCTCTGCAAGGTGAGGATAGTTTTCAGATTCAAAGGCCGCAAACGTACTGCTTCGAATTTTTTGAGCCCTATTACCTCTCAGTAGGAGTACATTGAAATACAAGCAAACCTCATTCACTACAGGCAATCTATTTTGAGTAGCTGCCGCTATTTCTAAAGCGGTAATTAAATTTTCTCTAGCGTCTGACCTAACAAATCCTATTGGCATTTGAGCTCCAGTGAAAATCACTGGTTTATTGAGTCCTCTCAACATATAGCTAAGCATCGATGCAGAGTATGCCATTGTATCAGTACCATGAAGAATAACAAACCCATCATATTGGGTGTAATTTCCTCTATGATATAGGCCATGTCTTTCCAATCCTGAATTCCTATATTAGAGGAATCTATTGGTGATGGGAACGAGATCACTGTGAGCTTGATGCCCAGATTTTTCAATTCAGGTACTCTGTCTACAACTTTTCCAAAGTTGAAAGGAGCTAATGCGCCAGATTCATCACGAACCATCCCAAAAGTACCTCCCGTGTATATAATGAGGATTGAGCGTTCGCCAACATCGTTGATATTTACAATCTTATATTTCAATAGCGTAATTAGTTCTTATTCAGAAGGGAAAAATAATGCATTTGCATTGGTTGTAGTCAATTGATTTACTTCTTGGATAGATAAATTCAAATACTCTGCTACTTTTTCTGCAACCAATCTTACAAAAGCTGGTTCATTTCTTTTTCCTCTATTTGGAGTTGGTGCCAGATATGGACTATCTGTTTCTAATACTATTTTATTTCTATCCAATGAAGGAATCACTTCATTTAGTCCTCCATTTTTAAAGGTTGCTACCCCTCCAATACCTAAATAAAACCCCATGCTTGTTATTCGATTGGCTTGTTCTGCATTGCCCGTAAAGCAATGAAAAACACCTTTTAAGCCTCTTTCATAAAATGCTGTAACTAATTCAATTGTTTCATCTATTGACTCACGACAATGTATGACGATTGGCAAATTGTGCTTTAATGCTAACTCACATTGAATTTTGAAAGCTTCTTTCTGTTGTTCCCAAAATGTCTTATCCCAGTGAAGATCTGTCCCCATCTCTCCTACCGCCAAAAATTTCCTCCTACCTAGCCATTCTTCTACTTCATACAAATGCTTCTCAAAATCTTCTTTTACGGAGCAAGGATGCAAGCCCATCATGGAATAGCAATAATCAGGATAGCTTTTTTCAACATCAAGCATCAAGTCAATAGACTCATGATCAATGTTAGGCATTAAAATTTTTGATATCCCAATTTCTTTTGATCTCTGAATCACTTCATCTAGGTCTTCACCAAATTCTTCTGTATAAATATGAGCATGTGTATCAATCATAATATTCCAAATTTGAATCCTTTATCAACGTAAAAGGCAAGGATTTCTGGCAAAATTCTTTTAAGATTTTTGAATGACTTCCTATTGTCATGAAACAACAATATACTCCCAGGTCGACATTTCTTGAGTTTAGTAATCATTCTAGCGGTATTAAGGTCAAGAGAAAAATCCCAAGAAAGGTGACTCCACATTACAATTTCAAAATCATTTTTAAGAGCATTTATTTGCTCTCTTCCGATGCGTCCATATGGGGGACGAAATAGCTTAGTTTTTCCCGAATCCAAGTCACCAATCAATTCATTGGCTTTGCTTACATCTTGCCTGTACAGTTCTAAGGGTGTTTTCCATCCATTCATGTGCTCATAGGTATGATTTCCTATTCGATGGCCATTTTTGATGAGATCTCTAGCAACCTCTGGGTATCTACTAATATTTTCCCCTAAGCAGAAAAAAGTTGCTTTAGCATTTACCTTTTCCAATTGACTCATTACCCAAGGAGTTATTTCTGGGTGTGGCCCATCATCAAATGTGAGGTATATAGTATTTACTGAATTTCTTTTCCAAGTCAAAGATGATTGCCATTTCTTGATAGCCCAAGGTGTCTTTACCAACCGAATCATTTGTTCTGAACTCGACAGGAAAGCATGGTAATATCATCATGATATGTTCTGCTTCCTTTGAATGTATCTAGCTCCTCTACAATAGAAGTATGAAGCAGAGATAGGTCTTCTGGAAATTGTTTTTCAATAATTTCTACCAAACGATCAAATCCAAATTCCTCGTCCTCCTCGCTAAAAGTCTCTGTGAGTCCGTCTGTATATGTGAATAAGAAAAAATCATTGAGACCTTCTATCTGTTTAGTTTCAATAAATGGCAATGGGTCAAACATACCCAAGACCGTGGTGCCATCATTAAGTAATTCTGTCTTCTCTCTCTCTCTAAGAATGATTTCGTTGTGACCACAGTTAATATATTCCATACTACTGGTCTCAAAATCGTATATAGCCGCAAAAAATGTTATGAAATTTTCGGCATTTCCACTTCTGTAGGTTGTTAGATTCAATTCCGTTACAATCTCTTTCAAATCTTTGGTCTGCCTTATAAGCGTTCGTAATGATGCTTGGAAATTAGACATCAAAAGAGCTGCGGGCACTCCTTTACCTGAAACATCTGCTATACAGGCCAAGAACTTATGTTCATCTATCTGAATGTAATCATAATAATCACCGCCTACATCATGGTGTGGTAAGTAGAACGCTTCAATCTTCAGTCGTTCTACTTTGGGCAATTCTTTCGGGAATAGGAAATTTTGAACCTTCTTAGCGATCTCCAATTCTCTTCTATATGCTTCTTGTTCGATTTGCTGACGTGCTAATTTTTTATTCTCAATCGCCACCAAAATGATATTGGTCAATGCATTGAGAAATCTATTTTGAACTGTTAGCTCCGAATTATCGGTAATGAATACTATTGCCAACAATCTGTTTTTATGATAGACCGGAAAAACAGAATCAAACTCATTAAAAAATGGTGTTGTATCGCTTACTTCCTTTTCTGTTTTTAGATTCAAAAATTCATCCGGCATTTTTGATAAATTGCAACTTTCAGAAGTTCCAAAATGTACTCTGCAAGTCCACTCATCAAGATGCTCTGTAAACAAAGCCAGCTTGCTTAATTTCAAATCAGCTAGCAATGTGAATTTATAAATTCTGAAAAGATCCTCCTCAGCAAGATTACTATTGACAGCTTGAGTAACCTCAAGCAGGGCATTCAACTGAAGATCTTTTATATCAATAGATTTGCTCATTTAGAATTATGCTCAAAGAGCCCTTTTTTAGAAGCTAAGTAAAAATAGTCTCTGAAATGATCTTTCAAATTCACGTCCTCCATTTCTGATGCCTCGTCCACATCTTTATATACACGCACCAATCCATTTTCTATCAAAGAAACCAAATTTGACTGTAAAATTTCGTCTGAAAATTGGCACCCCTCTTTCAAATCCTGATATGAGGTAACGAAATAGAGCTCGTCAATTATGTCAAATTCTTCATCTGTCATGTTAGTACTTTCTTCCTTTCCAAGTGTATTTCCCAAAGATAGAACTCACACCCATCAATAAAACATGTGCTGGATATAAAAATTGAAGAAATAATACTGCCAAGAAGATTGATTGGCCTCCAAGAAATCGGTTGACACTGTTCAAATAAATATAATCAGCCAGAAACCGAACAGTGACAAAGCCAATCACGATAGATGGAAGCATCCATCCCATCACAAGGCCAGTAACCATCATATAAAAAAGGAAGTAGTCTAAGAAAAAAAGGATAGCTAAAGCCTGAATTCCTCTATTTCTATTGTGCTTCCACTTGCTTGTCCATCTGGTTCTTTGATTACGCAAATTTGCCCAATTGCTTTGCGCTGGTGTTTCCACTACTGCACGTTTATCTTTCAAGAATTTTACAGAGCCAGGATATTTATTCATCACACTATGAAGCATAAATTCATCATCTCCAGAAGGTGTGAATAGATTATCCTCATATCCTCTCACCTCCTCAAATACCTGTTTTCTAAATCCCAAATTGGCTCCACTGCACATAGCTGGTGAGTCTCGAGAAATAGTAACTGCTCCGAAACCAATTAAGCCAGCGAATTCAGCTCTTTGAAAACGAGCAAATATTCCATCTCCAATAATTCCCACTGGTCCCGCCACCATGTTTGTTTCTGCATCTACCGTTTCATTGAAGGAAAACAGCCAATCTTTTGGGATGATACAATCTGCATCTGTTGTAACAACGAATGGATGCCTAGCTTCTTTGACTCCTAACGTCAAAGCATGCTTCTTGCCTTGCTTTTTACTATCCGTAAGGTTCAAAAGCTTGAGGTTCAGCGTGCTTTGATTAATATATTCAAGAACGCTATATTCTGTTCCGTCTTCTGAAAAATCATTCACTACTATCACTTCAAAATTAGAAATAGGAAAAGATTGTACTTCCAGATAAGCAAGAAGGTTTATGATATTCTTCGCTTCATTTCTCACTGGTATAATAATAGAAAAATGATTTTGATTGCTCGACTCAGGACTGTTTGTTATGCTATTCCAACTCACAAAAAGCCATAGATATAGCAAGGCGTGAAGAGTGGTAAAAATGGTGATCAGAATTAGCATTTCGCAATGATACTTTGAATAATTTAAAATGGAATTATTCGGGAATTTTCGAATCTTTCAACATCAGATAGATTCTTGATTATAATTCCTATGTCTTGAAATACTATCCCAATCTGCTCTCCAAACGAATAGTAGTCCAAATAAAGATGGAATCATTGTATTAATCATCCAAATAAGAAAGACTGGCAAAACTATAGAGTGCAAGTCAGAGACATGAGGAGTGAAGAAGAACACAGCTGCTGCTTCTCTCAAACCTATCCCACCAAGTAAATGCGGGATAATAGACCTCACAAAGAACACCCAGCCTATACCTGCAATTATTAATAAGGAGGACAGACCGCTATTGAACTCAACAACCAGCCAATAAAATTGAAAGGTAAAAACAAGGTATCTCAATACAGAAATAGATATTACCTGAAATATTCTTTTTGACTCAATTGAACTGAAATAGGCAAAAAATCTGGAAAGCCTTTTTCTACCAAAAAACAATACAATCAAAATTAAGAGCATTCCTATTATCTGCAGACTAATATTTGAGATAAACGATTGGTGCAAATAGCGAAAGCTAAATAGCCCAAAAATACCGGTGAGAGAAAGCATTATCCCTCGGTTCAGGAGAATAGCTGAAGTGGTTTGATACTTATCTTTTCTTTTAAGTAATCTCGCTGCGAAATCCCCCGTCGTAAACGGCATTACCCAATTAAGAGCGATTCCCCCAAGCACTGAACTAAATGCCTCATTGATCGATATTTTCTCAAAGGGATTTAGAGATATTTTCCACCTTAAAGCCTCCAAATACCAATTCAAAATCATTAGTAGAAAAACTCCAATCAATGCCCATGTCTGGCTTTCATTCCATTCAATATTGCCAAAATCAATATCATGTTTTTGATACTGATTCCATAAAAAATAAAAACAAAGCGCTGTAATCACAGCTTTTGCAAGCTTGCCTAGAATAGCATATTTATCTATACGAATTACAGTTTGATCTTTAACTTGCATGAGTGGCAGTGAAAGAGAATATTATTTTAGGAATAGACCCAGGCACGAATGTAATGGGATATGGTTTGATCCTCTGCAAAGGTCAGAAAATCACACTGATTCAATATGGTGTTATTCATTTAAGCAAATACAAAAACCATGAAATAAAACTAAAAAAGATCTTTGATAGAGTTTCTGAATTAATCACAGAATACACTCCAGATGAAGTAGCCTTGGAAGCACCATTTTATGGTAAAAACGTTCAATCTATGCTGAAGCTAGGCAGGGCGCAAGGAGTCGCAATGGCTGCTGCCCTATCTAAAGATTTACCTATCAACGAATATGCTCCTAAGAAAGTAAAACAATCAGTCACTGGAAATGGTAATGCTTCTAAAGAGCAAGTAGCCTCGATGGTTCAGACGCTTTTGAAATTTGATAATGCCCAAAATTTATTAGATGCAACAGATGCATTGGCCGTCGCTGTTTGTCATCACTTTTCTGCAAGATTGGGAGGAGGGTCTTCTTCGGGAGGCGGAGGTGCAAAGAGCTGGAAAGCATTTGTTGCCGATAATCCAAAAAGAGTTTCATAAGCCTACTTCAGTTGAAAATTCATTTGTCAGGTGATCCCTTCACAATTCCTGAAAAAGGAATAAATTTGATATGATTACTACAAAAAACTAAAACCTACCACTATGCGCAAATTACCATTTCTATTTCTGGCTCTTCTAATGATTGCATGTTCTTCCATCTCAAGAGAGGAATTTAATTTAATGATTGAATCAGGTGATGTAGAATCCGTTAAAAGCAGTATTGATCAACTTCCTGAGGATCAAAAAGCTGTAATTCTTATAGAAAGTTTGGCTAAAGCATGTGCTAATGCCAATGAAGAAATAGCTCTTCTACTACTGGAGAATAATGCCATTGGCACAAGTAGAGCTATGATGAGTGCTTGCAAGAACAGGATGGAAAATGTTGCTCTTCAGATGTTTGATTCAAATGATGAAATTGGTGATGAACTAGATGAAAATGGCTCATCACCACTGCAAGCCGCCCTTGCTTATGGTCTTCCTGAGGTGGCTAGAAAATTATTGACCGTAGCGAGTCAGCCTGTGAATATGCAGAGCAATTTCTTCCTCCCACCACTTCATATTGCAGCTGAACAAGGATACGTTGATATTATGGCTCTGTTGATTGAAACACGAAATGCTGATATCAACCTTCAAAATACTGATGGAATGACAGCTATCTTTTTTGCCATAAAAAAGGGAAATGCTGATGCGGTACAATACCTGGTTGAAAATGGGGCTGACCTCACTATTATTGGGTCTTTTGCAGACTCTAAATACACTCCTTTAGAATGGGCGAATTCTTCTTACACTGATTCGAATGGTGAAATAATTGAGATTTTATCTGGACAACCTTAATACAATCTTATGAAAAAATGGTCTTCAGATAGATGGCTAAGTCTGGTAGCGATTATTGCTTCGATGGGAACATTATTCACAGTCGTTTATCAAACCAATTTGATTAGAAAGCAGCAGTACGCTTCTGTTCTCCCCTATCTTGAAATGTGGAATTCTTCCAACCAGGACTCTTACAGGCTTGTGCTAGCCAATAATGGCATTGGCCCTGCATTCGTTGAGGATGTGAAAATCCATTTTGAAGATTCTACCTATCAAATGGATCCGGCTATTTTTCTCAGAGAAGTTATTAGTAAGGAAGATACTATCAATAGAGTTAGACACTCTAATATTTCCCGAGGACGATTAATCCCCGCGGGAAAACAAATCAATCTTATTGAAGTCGAAAACGACAGTGTTAATGCAGGCAAACTCTGGTATTGGTTTTCGGCTAACAATGGAGCTCTAAAAGACGGCCCAGAAGTAGAAATAGTTTATCGATCTATATATGAAGAGAGGTGGCAAGCTTTCAAAAATTCAGGTGCCGAACCCATTAAACTGAATTAAGATCAATAAAGACTTAAATTTCATTTATTCACACATCAGTCTCATCGACATTCAACATCACTATATCATTCACAAACCATTTGGTTATTTATCCCAATTTGTAAACAATCAGAACAAACGTAAAAACAAGAAATTATTGGGTGAGTTGAGCGGGTTCCCAGAAGGCACCATGGCTATTGGGAGACTGGACGAGCATTCCGAAGGTTTACTATTCTTGACCACAGATGGAAAAGTAAGTGAGCTCATTAGAAGTAAAAAAGTGGAGAAGGAATACTATGTTCAAGTAGATGGAGAGATTGACGATGAAGCTGTTCAAAAACTACAGCGAGGAGTTGAAATCAAATTGAAAACATCAAAGTATACAACGCTACCATGCCTTGTAAGTAAACTGGTACCAGCCCCTGAATTTAAAGAACGCTCAAAGAGAATACGAGACGAAAGACATGGCCCTACTAGTTGGGTTTCCATTACTCTGAGAGAAGGTAAATTCAGACAAATCAGAAAAATGACAGCAGCTGTAGGTTTCCCAACGCTTAGGCTAGTTCGAATAAGAATTGGAGCCATAGAACTTAATCAGCTTGAATCGGGTGAGGTAATGGAAGTAGATCGTTTCAAAGTGTGATACCAATGAATGAGCAACTCATTTTTGAATTCACAACGGATATTTCAAAGATATCAATACCCAAAACACTTAATAATCCTTTTGGGTCTATTGTTCCTGGAATTGCAAAAATAGCGTCGCATGAATTTCAAGAGCACGTCGCATCAGCATCCGAGAGATGGTCATATGATTTTAAAGTGAGACCTGGTAAAATGTTTGGCATTCTAGTCGTTGAAAAAAAAGATGGTGGCTATGGATTTCTGGGAACAGTTTCAGGTGTTATTGATCGAGATACTGTAGAACCTCATTTCGTCCCCCCCGTTTTTGATAATGCGACTGGGGATTATTTCATTAATAAAGGAATGACCGAATTAACTGAAATTGGAATACTCATAAAACAGACCAATGATCCGCTCAAAATCAAAGAACTGAAAGAGAAAAGAAAGCATAAATCTCATTTTCTCCAGCGCCAATTATTTGAACACACACATTTCTTGAATGTTACCGGCAAAACTCAAAGTGTTTCACAAATATTTGATTCTTCATCGCATGGAAAGCCTCCATCAGCTGCTGGCGAATGTGCTGCTCCAAAGTTGCTGCAGTATGCTTTAAAGCATAATCTAAAACCTATCGCTATTGCTGAATTTTGGTGGGGCAACTCACTAAAAACCAAAGAACGAGAGCATCTGAAATTTTATCCAGCATGCAAGAATAAATGTCGCCCTATTTTAGAATATATGCTTGATGATAAAGACCTATTTAGGCAAGCATCTTCTATATAGTCATAACATTCCCTCTTAATATTTCAAAAATGCAATATTCCTCTTACTTTGCACGTATCAATTTTTAAAGTCAATCAAGACCTTTTATATGAAATTGAATCTATTTATAGCTTTCTATCTCTTCACTGGCGTACTGATTTATGCGCAGGTAAACGAGTTGGATTTCCGCTCCGTAACTGTCAATGAGGATCTTAATTTCGATGGGTATGAATTGATTGACACAATGGACAAACAACTCTTCGTTTTAGCAGAGCATTGGCACAACATACAAAAAGCACCGGAGGCTACTTTGAAACTCTTGAAGTACTTGCATAAAGAAGCTAACCTAAGAATACTCGCTATTGAGCAAGGTGAAAGCGTCGCTTTTATGATCAACAACTATTTAGAATCGGGAGATACTACCCTTCTAAAACAAATCACTAGAAATACACTTTTTTGGGGGAAAGAGAATCGCCAGTTCTTTGTAGATCTGAGAAATTTCAATCTTTCAATTCCAGAAAGTGAGCAAATCAGTATTTGGAGTGTAGATATTGAATACAAAATGGCTTCTGCCATATTCGTCATAAATGAGCTCATTGCTGATAAGGAAATACCGTCATCTCTTCATGAAACAGTAGGTGCTTTTCAGTTTCTATTTCAAGACACCAAAACACATCGCGAACAATACGATGGTCTAGCTGTGATGTATTACTATGACAGAGACTTGGTAGAAGCATTAATATTAAAGACACTCAATGATTTAGAAACTAGTAGTGAAGAATACATTTCCTATTTTGGTGATGATTTTGTGCAATTTGCCACTCTGATTTTAGAGATGGATGATGGTCTCACCTTTGACTATACCAATCCTAATACAAACTATAAATTTAGAGACCGATTGATTTATAAAAAGACAATTGAGCTAGTAGAGGCCAATCCGGATGTAGGAGTTCTCTGCGTTATAGGTATGCGACATGCGACAAAGGGTTCTTCTATGAGAAAACTGAACGAGTTATCCTTCTCCCCTCTCTTTGGGAGGGTCACTACTATTCGGATTTCAGCTCTATACAACAAACTGATCACCTCAAGTGATCTAAAGCGTTTTCATTTCAACTATCCTGAACAGTTAAGGTCAAACCCTGCTACACTTATCAGACATGATCCTGATGACTCAGCACTAAAGTCCAGCAAAGATTTTGATTATACCCTATTCATCAACTCCACTGGTAATTTGACTCCTTTTGAAAAGGTTTACACCGAAGTAGATAATTGAATTTTACTTAGAATCTCCATTAGATCTTTTCTTGAAATGTTATTTCTCATTTTATTCATTTGAATGAGTAAACAATTGAACTTGATCATGAAAAATCTAATTAATGTATAATTTCGGCTTTTCAAATAAGACAATAAAATGGGAGACAATAAAACACAAGGTTATATCAGCGATGTACTTAAGAACATGCCATCACAATGGCTGAATCTCACAACACATCGATTAGATATTTACGATGAATCGAGAGCTAAATCCCAATTTCTAGAACAGTTTGAAAAGCTATTCAACACTCAAAATTTTGAGGAAAAAGCTTTAGATGAATTGCCCACTGCTTATGACTACATAAGATTAGGTCATCCGCTCTCATGTGTGTTGGAATGGAGTATTGCTAGGTCAAAAGGTGTAGCTCAGGATAATGTTATCTGTTTTTCTTCCAAGACCATTCCTATTTTTTCTATTCTTAGAAAGAACTTGATTGATAATAAAAAAACACGCATTATTTACAGTGATAATCTCCCGATTGACCTTAACATGGAGCTCCTAGAAAGTGTCTACGGTTATCAATCTGACATTCAGCAGTTACAAAAAGGATCTTCCATTTCAGAGTTTGACGGCAGCACTATTTTTATTTCAAGCGAAGATCAACTTGACGCATTAGAGATTCCAAAAAATGTTGATTTCTTAATCAATATTTATCCGCAATTGGGAAGTGTTCTTTTGGTCAACGGAGCAGCAAACGAATCCTATATTTCTGAGATTCAGCATGTAAGAAGAAGGGAGACCATCGCTATGACTCCTGCCAATTGCTTGGTAGCACTAAAAGCAATAAGCATCCAATCGGCTATTGAAATCTCACAAGATCAAGTAGAATCTAATCAAAGTATAGTCAATGACTCAATTAAAAAAATAACAGGAACACCAACTAAAGCGCTTGTTGGATCCAGTGGGCTATCCATTCAGTATGCCATAATGATGGGATTGATTCATGACGCAACAGAAACGCACAAAGGGAAGTCAATCAAAATTGTGGTACCTCCCAACTGCTATGGAGGCACCAATGATCAAGCTAGAAGAGTTGCTGCGACTCTAGAAAATGTGGAAGTGGTGGACTTGCCAGTGGATGGTGGCAATGACATGGTACAAAGCATAGATGTAGTTCTTAACAAAATTGCTTCTGAAGATGCAGTACCGTACATCATTGCTGAAATTCCTACGAATCCTAGAGTGGAAGTGCCCGACCTTATTCAATTACAAAAAGTATTGAGTGAAGGACGCAAAACAACCTCTGGTAAAAAAGCCATTGATCCAGTATTTATTTTGGATCAGACTTTTTGCCCTAATTACCAATTCTTAGGCGAAGGGAAAATTCTCTCTACCGTAAGAGCGATCTCCTATGTCAGTGGATCTAAATTTCCAAGTGGTGGACTTTGCACAGCAGGGTATTGTGTAGGAAATACCATGACCGAAGACTTGATAGAAAAGATAGGACTCCATTTAGCCCTTTGCGACAATGAAGCTACAGGTCTTCAAATGGAAATATTAGCTAAGCAGCTTCCATCTATGAATCAAAGAATAAGTGATGCTTACAAAAACACGCGTGAATTTGTGAACTTCATAAGCGAGACTTTACCTGAAGCAAAGATCAATTTCGTTTCGGAAGAGTTGGCAGAGCAAGGTTTTACTCCTTCCGTTTTTTCACTGGATCTACCTACCAAAGGAAATACGGATGAAGAGAAGGAAACTTATAAAAGGGAATTGAATCACAAGCTGATCAATCTGATGATTACCCAAATTCCTAATGAAAGCAAATACTGTGTGAGTTACGGACAATTGAAAGGTTGCTACTGGACTATCCCTGCAACCTCCACACAAGGAACGACCAAAGAAGGAGACAAAGATTACATCGCCAGAGTAGCACTATCAGCCAATATGGATTTGGATCATCACAAAAAAGTGTTCGCTGATTTTGTTGATTCTATCGCATAATAAAAGAGAGTATTTCATACCGATTTAAAACGAATCAATCACGGTTTTCCTATAAGAAGAACTCAGAGGAATAGCTTTACCGCCAATGGTCAGCTGATGCACCTCCACTTTGTTTACCTTGTTTTTAGCTACCACAAAAGAGCGATGAGTTTGTAAAAATCCTTCGTCCAATTTAGAAAGTGCCTCTTTCATGGTGCATAGAACCATGATCTTTTCTTTTGAAGTAATGAACGACGTGTAGTTCCCATCTGCCTCTAGGTATAGGATGTCACTCAGTTTAATCCGATGAATCGACGTCCCACTTTTGACAGAGATAATTGTATCTTCTTTTGTCTCTATCGCAGGATCTGAAGTTTTCTCTACTGTTTGATCTGCCTTATGCACTGCTTTCAAAAATCGACTAAGCGTTATAGGCTTTACTAAATAATCCAATGCATCTACACTATAACTCTTTACCGCATACTCACTATAGGCTGTTGTGAATATAACCTTAGGGTGATAACTCAATGTCTCCAATAGCTCAAACCCATTCAAGCTCTGCATATTGATATCCAAAAAGAGTAAGTCTATTTTATTTTTTTCTAAAAAAGCAGTTCCTTTTATGGGATCAGTAAACGCTCCTATGAGTTCTATTTCCTCCACTTTTTCAGCGTAAAGCTCTATTACTTTCAATGCATTTGCCTCATCATCTATCGCTACGCACTTCATAACAATTATTTAGTAATGGATAAAAAGACCTTAAACATGCCATTTTCATTTTCCACATCCAAGATGTGTTTTTCAGGATAAATAAGTGCCAATCTTTTTCTTACGTTGACAATTCCTACTCCGCTAGACGGAATAGTCTCTGTATTGTCAACCACCTTGTTGGCGATTTCAAACCTAAAAGTATCCTCTTTCACGTGCATCCGAATTTCGATGGTGGTATGCTCTTGCGACGATACTCCATACTTAAAAGCATTCTCCACAAATGGAATAAGTAACATGGGCGCAATGGAAAAAGGGGTTTCAGATTCTTCATATTGAAATGCTACATCTACCTGTTTTTCAAATCTGAGTTGTTGCAAATGCAAATAGTCTTGAATGTACTGTATCTCCTCTGCTAAAGCTACTTTATCTTGGCTAGATCTATCAAAAACGTAGCGCATCATTTCGGAGAGTTTACTAATGCCTTCCGCTGTTTTTTCATCTCCCGAGTGCAATGCCATCGAAAAAAGATTATTCAATGCATTGAAAAGGAAATGAGGATTTATCTGACTCTTCAGGACTTCTAATTCCGATCTTAACTGTTGTTCGCTCACACTTCTTCTAATCTCTTCATTGGCAAACCAATCTTTTGAAAAGCGATACGCTACACCAATGATCACCGTCAATACATGCACTAATACAATCAGCATGATCATTTCATACTGAACAGTTTCTGTATACTCTCTTCCTGCAAGGAGAAATATTAATAAGTCTATGCAGAACTCTACCCCAGATAAAACAATGAACCAGACCAGCAACCAAATAACAAACAGTGCCAACCCATTTTTTCTCAACGTAATGGGTATTAAGTAAAGTGATACCCCATAAAAGAGCACCATGTTAATGATAGTCCCTAAGATAGAAGGCAGCAAAAAGGACTGATCTCCTGACCTAAAAACACCTATAGTCAAATCAAACTCAGCGTAGTTGAGTAAAGCAAGGCACACTGATACAATCAGCAAGTGCACAATCCCTTCTTTTAGCTTAATTTTTTTCATTCATTCCTCTTTAGAACCTTAAAACTAAGTTTCCATAAACACTTTCAACCTCCTAGTTGACGAGTGAGGCGCCATACGTGACGAAAGTAGGCAAATACTATTTGAAACGAGTCTATCCCATTGAATCCCCTTTCTACATATAAAATAACCCCCTCCGTGTATTTGATTCTAATAGCATTTATTCATTCATCAATATTGAGCAGCATTTAACAAAGAGATCAAAAACAAACTCAATAGATATGAAACGAATACTACTTTTTACACTCATACTTACTGCAGCACTCACGCTTCCAGCTCAAGTCAACATGGACTCCATTAAGCAGGTCTTTCACGAAAAGATCGCAAAGAAGATGAAAAAAGGAAAAGTGATAGGTGCCAGTGTGGCAGTTGTTTCCTCGGAAGGGATTTTATGGATGGATCATTTTGGCTATGCAGACGAGGAGGCTGAAAAACCCGTAACAAAAGAAACATTATTTGGACTTGGCTCTGTTACAAAAATTTTTACGGGTACATCGGTAATGCAGCTAGCCGATCAAGGCAAAGTGGATATCGACGCACCTTTCAAAGACTATCTCGCTAGCTTCAATATGAGAGGAGATGCAACTGGGGTCACCGCAAAGAACATTATGACTCATCACTCGGGCCTTCCTTCTGATATTTTTAAAGGGATGTTTAGCAATAATCCTGAGAACTACAAAGTAGTAGTGGATTATATAAATAAAGAGTACTTGGCAGGTAAGCCCAACCAAATACGTGCCTACTCTAACCCCGGGTACACACTCCTTGGACACATGATTGCCGAAGTAAGCGGTATGGAGTACGATCAATATGTAACCAAAAACATTCTAGAGCCTATTGGTATGCATAGCTCTGCCTTCAATGCATTGGACAAAGCCAGTCTTACCTATGACAACAAAGGTGAGTTTCAAAAAGATGTGCTTTTGAGAGACCTCCCGGCGGGTGGACTATTCAGCTCTACCAATGACATGTCTAAGTTTTTGATGGCGTATATGAATCGATCAGAAATACTTTTGAAGGAAACTACTTATGAGCAAATATTACAGTCGCAGCATCCCAATAATCCACTTGATTTTTCTAAAGAATTTGCTCTTGGCTGGAGCATGAGTCAAAAACCTTATGCAGGTGACATATTTAGCCATACAGGTACCACTCTCTACTTCAATGCGGCAATGGCCTTTTCTCCAAAAGCTGACATAGGAGTTATTGTATTGACCAACTCTGACAAAGGAGGACGTATCTATAGAGAAGCGAATAATATCATAGAATCGATCGCTAAAGCGAAAGGTCTAGAAAAAGAAGAGCAAAAAGACCTAAGTGATTTAGGAAACAAACAGAGAATAGAAGTAGATCCAAGCGAGCTGGCAAAATATGTAGGTGACTATGTAGCTCCTGGAGCGTACATCAATGTCTATCAGAAAAAAAAGAAACTCTTCATGAAGTTGCAAGGCTTAAAAGTAGAGCTGATACCCGTTGCTGAAAATTCCTTTTTACCTAAAATCGTCTTACTCAAAATTCTTCCTATTAAGCTGAGTGATAACCGAATGCACTTTGAAAATGTGGGTGGATATGATTTGATGACCAACTCAGAAGAAGGAAGCGAAAAGGAGATGATGGCCATGAAACTACCTTCTCAAAATATTTCTTCAGACTGGAAATCCAGAACGGGGGAATACGACATCAAGCAGTTGCTGGATGGAGAGATGAAATTTTTTCAAAACTACCAACTGATAGAACGAGATGGTTTGCTACTTCTCGCTTTTGAGCAAGCTACCAACGGCCAAAAAATAGAAATGGCACTTGAAATCATTTCAGACAGCAGAGCCAAAGTAGCAGGACTAGGAAGATATGCCGGTCAGTCGGTGACCTATGAAAATGGTGTGTTGAGAGCTTTTGGAATTGAACTAGAAAAGAAATAAGATGAATCGACTACAACAATTAAGTAAAAAAGGATGGCAGTTTGTCATCCTTACCATTCTCTTATCATCTATTCCTTATTTCTTTATTGTAAGTGAGGGTGATCCAGGTTCCAACTGGTCCATGTTTCTCATGTGGATGCCTGGCCTAGCTGGGATCATTATGAGATTGAGCTACAAGGAAGGATTGTTCAAAGGGATGAGTTGGAACCCGATCAAGCATTTCAAATGGATTCTGATTGCTGCATTTGTTCCATTGCTCATAGACATCACTTCTATCCTACTGACCGTACTTGCTGGTGCTGGAGATATAAAATATGACTTCCTTACGATCGAAAACGGGCAAATTACCTTGAGAGGTATCGCCATGATATTAGGAGGTGGAGCACAACCATGGTACATGTTCATCCCAAATTTTCTTATTTCCTATTTCATAGGAGCTTTGCTTTACAGTCTCACTTTTGCTTTGGGAGAAGAGTATGGATGGAGAGGGTATTTGCAAAAAGAATGGGCATCTAGCAACAACAAAATATTTCCATTCATTGTCATAGGCGCTATCTGGGGATGGTGGCATTTGCCAGGTATTTTGTTAGGCCATAATTATCCTGACTATCCTATTTTAGGTGGCTTACTATTGATGCCAATACTTACGTTTTTATTCTCCATCGTCTTCGGCTTTACTTTCAATAACACCAAAGTAATCTGGGTAGCAGTTGTATTTCATGGAGCACTCAACATCAGCTCTGAAGTATCAAACACTGCACTTATAGAAGAATCCATCAACAAGCCCATGAATGATTTTATCTGGACAGGATTGTGGGCAGTTGCTGCTTTCGTGATTTGGAAGAAGCACAAAAAGTAAACCACTTCAAAATGTCTCGTAGTAAAAAATACTTAATGAAAACACTCACTCTTTTTTTTCTGTCCATTTTTTCATTTTGCGGCTCAGCTCAAAATGAAATTGAATACTTAACTAAGAGTCAAGTAGCAGATGATTTAGCAGAGTTGGATGCTATTCTTCAACTAGAGTCATCGTATCAAGGACTCAATGGATATCACTACCAAAAGGATCTGGATGACTTCTTGGCTAACATTCCTAAAAGTGGAATTTCCCTATTTGACTTTGAACTATTTCTAACCAAAGTAATAGGCAAGATTGGAGATAGACACGCTTATGTAAAAGGAGAGCGGTTAAGAAATACACTCTTCTTACCCTTTGCATTTGCTCCTCATGAAGGAAAGGTGTTGGTGATGGAATATGAAAGAACAGCAAAGGAGTATCGTTTTTTCAATAGAGAATTTCCCTACTTACAATCGGTCAATGGAATACCCATAGACTCATTACTCTCTCTCATTCTTCCGGGAGATATTTTAGCTCCAAAAAAATCGTACGCTATTAGAGCCATCAGAGAATTGAGAGACATTGAAACCATTTTCAAAAAATTAAATACTGACTTACCCAACCCTATACCACTTACACTTTCAAATGAGGAAGGTAAACAGCAAAACATTCTGGTGGAATTGGTCACTAGAGAAGGAAGAACTCGATACTGGGACGAACGGATCTACAGAAAAACCTACCTAATACAAGAGAAAGACTATAACGATAGCACAATCATCGAACGATTTTTCCAACTGAAAAACAATATTGCTTATATAGAACTGGTGGATATGGTGGACAAAGAGGAAAGTCCTCTCTTTTTCGAATACCTCAACTCCTTTATGGTCGAGGCAAAACAAAGTGAGGCACTGATTATTGATGTTCGAGATAATGGCGGAGGCACACGTCATCTCATACATGAGTTGGCAGGATACATTGTTCACCCTGATTCGGTGTACGTGGTGAATGTTGCCAAGCAAAGAAGCGAAGAGTCATTAAATGAAGAACAAAAAGAAGATCTGCATGACCGCTACCTATACTCTCGAGATGAGAAAGATGAGAAAGAGCAACGTGCAATTGATCAATTCATGATCTCCTTTAAACCAACGTATGATTTGAGTGATGAAAAATTCAGTGAATACCATTACTATCTCCTAAATGGTCAGAAACTAACAAACAACAAGTACCATTTCAACAAACCAGTCTACATATTAGCCAATGAGAGAAGCTTCAGTGCTGCTTCTATTTTGGTCTCTGTATTAAAAGGACTACCCAACATCACTATAGCGGGAGTCACTACGGATGGTTCCAGTGGAAACAGCCAGCGATTCGAACTCTCTAATTCAGGATTGCGTGGTAAAATAAGCACGATGGTTTCCTTCCAAAAAGACGGTCAACTTTTAGATGGCATTGGTACAAAACCAGATATTATTATAGAGAGAAGCCTAGATCAGATCTTTTGGAAAGAGGACTTTCAATTGAATACCGTTTTTCAATTAATTAAGGAAAAGCAATAAAAAAAGACAGGCAAAAGCAGAGACGTTGCAATTCTTCGAATCAACTCATTAGACTCACAATAGGCGATATTCGAACCTTCTTATCAGACCTCCGTACTAGGACGGGAATTTCTTTGGAGCTCAAGGGAAGCAGTTTATTGTTCAGTTTTTTTATCGATTTAAATAATTCAAATTATGACTATTACAAATCAGAAAACGTCAAGTGCTTTTGTTGCCGCCTCATGGATAGCCATGGGAACAGGGATTGTAGGATTCCTCATCGGCCTTTTTAGAGCAGAGATGCTCCTAAACGAAAAAGGTTATTACTTCACCATTTTGATGTATGGACTTTTCTCAGTCATTTCCTTACAAAAAGCAGTTAGAGATAGACTTGAAGGTGTCCCTGTGACAGACATTTATTACGGCATCAGTTGGTTCTCTACACTATTGTCTATTCTTCTACTCATCATTGGCCTTTGGAATGCAGAGTTACTCCCTAGTGAAAAGGGCTTTTACGCTTTTGCATTTCTGCTTGCAACCTATGGAGCTATTGCCGTCCAAAAAAATACTCGAGATAATCAAGTAGCTTTCAAGGAAAATAAATAGATGAAGTATAGTCTCATTTTGCCCCTTGCAATTTTCATTGCTTGCTCTTCAGAACCTCGCCAGTATGAACCCATCACAGAGGACTACTGTGCGCAACAGATGAATAGAAGCCCTAAAGCCTTGAATGATTTGATAGATTTCTCACAAATAGATTCCACCAAAACAGGTGTTTTGGTATTGGAAGAAGGAGATATTTCTATGATATTCAGGGCTTGGCTTAGCGAGGCGGCACAAGAAAGTATTGACATTCAGTATTTCATTTTCTCTGGAGACAATGTAGGATTGATAGCAGTCGATTATTTATTGAGAGCTGCTGAAAGAGGTGTAAAGGTTCGTCTGTTGGTAGACGATATCATGGTAGATGCGGATGCGGACGAACTCCTGGCACTGAACTCTCACCCCAATTTGGAAATCAAAATCTACAACCCTGTCGCTAACATCGGCAAGAAGTTGCCTGAAAAATTGAAAAAATTGGCGAGTGACTTTCGCGAGGTAAACCAACGAATGCACAACAAAACGTTCAATGTAGATGGCAAGATCATCATCACTGGCGGAAGAAACATAGCCGATGAATACTTTGACTATGATCATGAGTATAACTTTCGTGATAGGGATGTCATGCTTTTTGGAGAAACTGTTTCCTCAGTAACCAACTCCTTTTCACTATTTTGGGAAAATGACCTTAGCGTGCCCATAGAAAATTTAATCTCTGTCAGCGAGGAAGAAATGAATGTAGATGTCAAGTTTGAATACATTCATCAATATGCTTGTAATCCCGCTAACTTCTGGCCAGAGGTAAGAGAGAACATTGAAAATGTGCCTACGCTTTATCACTACTTGGACTCTACTTCTAAAGTGGTTTGGGTAGATGACGTTTCCTTTATCTCGGATTTGCCAGGAAAAAACGATGGAACTGATGGACTTGGAGGTGGTGGAAAAAGTACAGATGCCTTAATTGATTTGATTGCTAACGCCCAATCATCTATTTACATTCAGACTCCCTATCTCGTCACTACTGAGCTCAGTCAGCAGCTCTTTCGGCAGGCAATAAAGCGCGGAGTAGAAATAAAGATACTGACCAATAGCCTTCTGTCTACTGACAATTTGGAAGCGTTTAGTGGTTATAAACGAGAACGTGAAAAACTTTTAGACATTGGCATACAGATCTATGAATTTAAACCTGATGCAGCCATTAGATATCAGGTAATGACAGGGGCCTTACAAAGGGAAGTAGACTTTAGTCCTGTCTTTGGGCTACATGCCAAGTCCATGGCAGTAGACAAAAAAGTGGCAGTAATAGGAACCTTCAATTTGGATCCAAGGAGTGCCAATCTCAATACTGAGTGTATCGCTATAGTAAATAACGAGACCATTGCTATGAATCTGGCCAGCACCATGATGGAGGAATTCAAAGAAGAAAATGCATGGCAAACCACTCATGACTTCAATCCAGATGACCTGGCTAGCAAAGGAAAACGATTTCAGCTTTGGCTTAGAGGTGTTGTTCCCAAATCTATTTTATAGAAATCAATTCCTTTTCATTTCTTCCAAATTTCCAAGCTGAGGCGATCCATGTAGTCTTGCCGCTGCACGATCAATGCTTTTTCTACACCATTTTCAAAAATAGGAGAAAAGGCATAATCATAGATCAGGTAATACAAGTTCGATTTTGTTTTGAACAAACCAGAAAAATATCGGTAATCGAACCCCATCTGGTCTAGCACCTCCTTCCTCACAGTGGCCTTGCCTTCTGGACTGAGCG
>JBGCFL010000121.1:0-4299 GCA_045106975.1 Ekhidna sp.
TAACTTACTTATTGATCAGCAAGTAATCCCTGTTTCGAGAGGTCAGAAGTCACTTTTGATGAGTAAGATCAATTCAATTTGATTCAAATCTTTTAGAGAAGATTGGCTTTTCGCTGATTCTCCAAATCACTTTTCCTGTGATCTCTGAGAAAGAAAAACCATTGGTCTGTGCGGCGGAAATAGAACTGTATGAACCAGACAAAGAAAAGTCAAATCTTCCTGCACTCTTTTCAATCATTACTTTAGTTCTCCAGGTAGTTTGGCCATTTCCCTCTAGAGATTGAATTCCTGCGGCTAAGTCCATATTCACTTTGAAAGGGAGCTTCTTACCAGCATAATTAATAGAAGTGAAAGCCTCCAATTGATTATATGAATTTGGAGAAAAATAGGCAGTTGGTAACTGCTCGTCAAATGACATGGTCAGATAGTTTATTCCAGCCTTTAAAGACGGTGTTGTATTGAAATTCTTATAAAGTGATGTAAACATCAAGTTTCTACTGTTTCCATCAGAAAGAAAGCTCTTGTATAACTCAGTATATGACCCTATTCCGCTTGCCTTCCAATACATAGCATTCTTCAGTACAAAGTGAGTAGTTTTCAAATTTTGGTTGAGTAGTTGTGCATTGAAATCTTGTATTTCATTTTGATAAGCAATCGTTACGTTTTGTACTTTACTTACTCGGTATTGAGCAGAAATATCTATGTCTGATCTATGAGTTTCTTCCTGCTCCGTTAAGTTGATTTTCATTGAACCGTATGACCCGTTTAGCTTTATTCTTCCATTTACTTGAAATGAAGCTGCCAAAGTCATTATTTGACTTGATGCAGATTGAAAATCTTTATGAGCATAAGAAATACTTCCTTTTAAAGTAGGGCTGAGACTCATGGAAATATCATTGCTCCAGAGTTTAAATGAACTACCATCACTTGCTTTTCCTATAGTGTAAGATGAAGAGATACGTGGACTATGCTGTTGATTGAGTCTCCCAATAAAGCCAACAACATCTTTTTGACCTGGATAGTAAACTAAGGTTTCTAGCGCATAATCATACGCTTTTTGATCAAGTCCTAATGCATGAAAAGCATCAGCTCTTCCTAAGTTTCCTTTGAATGAACTAGAGTCACTTCCTAAATAGGTGGTATAACTTTCTATTCCTTGTTCGAAATCAGCTTCATACATGGCTACTTCTGCTTGAGTAGCTATTAGTTCTGTATTGGAAGGAAATTCTAGTATTAGAGAATCGACATAATTTCTCGCCTCTTTCAACTTATTGTTCCAAAGTAAGGCACTTACCCAATGTGTATTTCTTTTTGTTTCGTCCTTTTCTGATGTAAGCGTAAGATCAAATGAGGCTTTTGCTTGGATAAGCGCTTCTGCATTGTCCTTTAAAAGGTGAAGAGCTACTGATTGTCCTAAAAGAGCATTTAGAGGATTATCCATCGTAGAGTAAACGGATGATGCTTCATCATAATTTCCGGCGATGAGATGAATGTTCGCCAGTAGTCCTAATGACTCCTGATCATTTTGATTGACACTCAAATTTTGATTAACCAAGTCAATAGCGGCATCATATTCTTGCTGCTCAGAAGCTAATTGATTGGCATAGCCCAGCCGAATGTACTTTGCTGAAATCTTCGCTTGATCATTGGTTGGTTGGTTGTCCAATGCTTTCAAAATGAATTGATAGCTTTTCTTATACTCCTTTTCCATAGAGTAGCTATTGGCAGCACCAAGTAATGCAGAAAATAGGTTTTCCTCATTTTGCAAAATGCTTTCATATTCTACTATAGCAGATTTAGAATCTTTCAACCATAGAAATGCTTCTGCTTTATTAAGCAATACTTCTTTATCATTTGGATAGGTATTCAGCAAGTCGTTAAAAATGGTAATTGATTTTTCTGGATTTCCTGATAGTCCAACGGCTCTACCGTAGCAAATAAGCCCCGTTTTGTTGTTTGGGTGATTAGAAAGAATCCCTTGAAAGAAGTTTTCCGCCTGTTTGAACTCTCCCTTTTCTAGCATGGAAAAGCCTTTGTTCATGTCCTGCCCTAGTGCAATGGCTGTACTGAAAATAAGAGTAATAAGTAGTGACTTGCTTCGCATCTGATTTAATTTTTATCAAATCTATTATCTCTTAATAAGGGAGAATCTGATGCTTCGGTGAGTGGGAGATTTTGAAGGTTGACCTGTAAAGGAGCGATTCAAGACTGCTTATCTACTAAAATGAGTCTCTACAGTAGAATAAAAACGCCTCATCGTTTTTGGAAATTATTGGGTCACTCAACTCAATAGCTTCGTCCTCGAAATCAATTTTAAAACAAAAACAATACAGATATGACAGTCAATTTTAAACCAGGGGATTTATCAACAACAGAGGAATGGGACGAACTAGTATCCACAGTTCATAGTAGATCGGAAGAAGTACAGGAAATATACATTGATCTGGAGCACACGTCATCCATGAACCTGGCACAGTTCAATTCCTTAGTGTCCATGTATGTCAACTTTAGGAGACTTAATAAGAACCTCTCTTTTCAAAATTTTCAAAGTCAGGTGAAGAGCCTAGTAGATAAAACCAACTTTCATCATGTATTCACAAGCTAAGATGCTATCCAGAAAGATATTGAACATCAGTCTCATGACACCCGTCAAGGTATTTATGATCAGCACAATGGTTGTGAATGGTGGAAATTACTTATACAACCTAGTACTAGGAAGAATTTTAACTCCCGCTCAATTTTCCGAAGCAGCCATCATGATAACACTGCTTTTGGTGTTTTCCTTTTTGGCTATGACCTTCCAGATTGTCGCTACAAAATTCACAGTTGCTTTTGATGGATCACAATTAGACGCTTTCAAAAAGTGGATCACTCGAATTGGATTAAAAGTGGGGGTTGCACTCTCGATTGTATTCATTGCTTTTAACAAACAAGTAACTGAGTTTTTTCAGCTTTCTAATCAATGGATCATTATTGTATTTGCTTTAGTTATGCCCATCTATTTTGTGATGAGTGTGAAAAGAGGCTTTTTGCAAGGCAAAGAGGACTTTACATCACTGTCAGCATCCTATCAAGCTGAAGTGTGGATTCGCTTTGTTTTAACAGTCTTACTCATTTTTCTAGTCGGCAATTCCATTGGCCTTTGGGTGAGTCTATCCATCCTCATTTCTATCATTGCAGGATTGGCTATTATTCATGAACCTAAAAAGACTACATCCCCACAACTATTCAAAGGTCAAAAATTGGTTTGGAAATTTTTCCTCCTGACCGCAGGATATGAGTGTGCTCAGATCTTGATCAACTACAGCGATATTCTATTAGTAAAACATTACTTCAGTGACGAAGAAGCTGGCTTATACACATCTATGGCGTTAATCGGTCGAATGATTTATTTCATTACTTGGATGATTGTAATGATACTGATTCCTAAAGTTCTGAACATGAAGAAGCGAGGAGAGCCATTTCAAAAAATGATGCTTCAATACTTTTCTGCTATTCTTGGCTTTTCTGCAATGATTGTTTTTGCTGCATTGGCATTCCCCAATCAAATTGTCTTGGCACTATTCGGAGAAGCTTATTTGCCTATATCGAGTATGCTTTGGATGTACGCCTTAGCCACGATGTTTTTCGCCTTGGCCAATCTATTTGTCTACTACTTCCTCTCGTTGGATGAAAGAAGACCTGTTTATATAGCTATTGTTTTTGGTTTGATTCAAGTGACTTTGTTAGCTATTTTTCACAACTCTTTGAAGCAAATGATCATCGTTCAAATTATCAATATGGGGGTATTGCTAGTGGTTCAGGTTGGTTTTTTCTTAAAGACTATTTTTAGAAAATAAGCATCCTTTTGTACGCCAGTTATGATGCTGGGACTGGATATGTTTTATCTTTAGCAGATATATCCTATTGCCCATGTTTAAGAACTCCTGCATCTTCATTTTCTTGGCAAGCTTCTTCATTGCTTGCACTAACGGTAAACAATCATCAGATAAGAGTGATTCATCACCTTACAAAACCATTGGAAGTATTGAGCGATTAAGTTTAGAAATGGATGCTCTTTTAGATACTGCAGCCAGTATTGAAATACTAGCTGAAGGTTTTAGTTGGGCTGAAGGGCCTGTTTGGGTTCCTCAACTGAATGCGGTTTTATTTAGTGATGTCCCCACAAATACCCTCTATAAATGGACTGAGGAGATGGGCAAAGAAATATATCTCAAACCATCAGGGAGCACAGGTGCAGCACCTCACTCACTAGATCAAGGATCCAATGGACTGACTATAAGTTCAGATGGTTCCTTA
>JBGCFL010000122.1:0-8768 GCA_045106975.1 Ekhidna sp.
TAATAATTGAGCAGTAAACGAATGTAATTGCTCTTTCGAATAAAGATGCGTTTTTGCCATACGGCAATATTACATGGAGTCTATGATACATTAAATATATTTTCCACTCTTCTTAATGTAGAGTAACTTTTTCAGTAATTAATAATCTGAACTAATAACTAAATTTAATTCTGTTTGTAATGTAAAAGCAGGCATAAACCTGCGCTCAGGCGGGTAGGAATGAAAGTTTGGCGGGCGTGGGCCGGTCTTTGCGATGGAAGCTTTCAAATTTTCTTGACTTTTTTGCTTCGTTTTTTTGTCAAGAAAAAAATGAAGGATGAGGAAAGTAACTAGTGCTAAAGCCTATTAGTTTCAAAACTATGGAGTCAAAGAACGAATGAAGCAGCTCATGAGAGAACTTACAAATCCTTTTGAATAGTCTCTATTCTATCCATCAAAACACCCTCCTTCAAAGCGTAAGCCGAAACTCGTATATCTTCTAAATTGAATGTATGAATCAAGTAGTCAACAAGAACGCAAGCAACCACAATCATGTCCACTCGCATTTCTATCATTCCAGGAATAGCTAGTCTCTCCTCTCTATTTTTTTGCAAGAGTTCTTTGAAAATAATATCGAATCCTTTGAGAGGTAGAGAATATTCAGTGGCATCAACATCCCTTTCTAGCCCCATCCCTTGATAAAAAATATCGCAAAGTGTATCGAAAGTGCCTGAACATCCAATGAGAACGGAAGGTTTATGCTCTTCAATAGCGGTAGCTAATTCTTTTAATTCTTTGTCAAAATGAGCAGCCATTTCCATCATTTCATCCATCTGGATAGGATCACTTTTATGAAATTGCTCCACCAATCTCTGACCGCCAATTTCAAAACTTCTTAACCAATAGGTCTTATTCTGGTCGGCAATAATGAATTCAATACTTCCGCCACCAATATCCATTATTAGGTGTTTCTTCTCGCCTATATCTAGTGCACGTCTTACGCCTAGAAGAATGAGTTCCGCCTCCCTAGTTCCAGAAATAATATTAGTATCAATACCCGTTTGCTTCTTTATTTCGTCAGCCAAATCTTTTCCATTGGAAGCACTTCTCATAGCACTTGTTGCAGTAGCGAAAATCTGAGTGATTTCTTCCTTGTCAATAATGGATTTATATTCCTTTAATGCTGTTATAGCTCTATCGCAAGCTTCAGGAGTGATTTCTCCTTTATTAATTCCTTTCTCACCTACTTTCACCGCTTTTCTCTCACGATGAAAAATAGTATGCGAATCGCTTTTCACTTCTGCAAGGAGCAGATGAAAAGTATTTGTGCCCATATCAATGATTGCAACTTTCATAATCGCCGCAAGATAGTAGTAATTCCCCTCCTTGGAGGGGTTAGGGGTGGGTTTAAAAATCTCCTTGATATTCACCGTTTAATAAATCTTCAAATCAGACCATCTTCAAATCCCTTCATCATCTTATCTTTGGTGCTTTCCAAGATCGCGACTCTCCTGTTTTTAGAATGAGCTACTTTTAGTTCAATAAATTGGAGGTCAAAAATCAAATAAGAAAAAACCTAATTAATTCAACTTTAGTTGATTATGAGTACAGAAAAACCAAAAACAGCAACCAATATTCAATCGATTGAAGAGAAAGTTCAAAGGCTAGATGCCATGAACGAAGAAGCCTTGAAAGGGGGAGGGGAGAATAGAATTGCGAAGCAACACGAAAAAGGAAAATTGACTGCCAGAGAGAGAATTGATTTGCTTTTAGATGCAGGTTCTTTTCAGGAAATAGGAAAATTTGTAACTCATAGAGCTACAGATTTTGGGATGGAAAAGGAAAAATACTTGGGTGATGGAGTGGTGACTGGTTATGGGACTATCAATGATAGACTCACCTACGTTTTTAGTCAAGACTTTACTGTTTTTGGAGGATCTCTTTCCGAGACTTTCGCAGAAAAAATTGTAAAGATAATGGACATGGCCATGAAGAATGGAGCTCCAGTTATTGGACTCAATGATTCAGGCGGAGCTAGAATTCAAGAAGGAGTGGTCTCTCTAGGAGGTTATGCTGACATTTTTTATAAAAACACATTGGCTTCAGGTGTTGTTCCTCAGATTTCTGCCATTTTGGGGCCATGTGCCGGTGGAGCGGTTTACTCACCAGCCATTACTGATTTCATCTTTATGGTGGAACAGTCCAGTTACATGTTTGTAACAGGACCAAATGTAGTTAAGACTGTAACTCAAGAGGAGGTAACTAGCGAAGAGCTAGGAGGAGCAGAGACGCATGCATCCAAAAGTGGAGTGACTCATTTTGCTTGCGCCAATGAAGCAGAGTGTATCCGTCAAATTAAACAGTTGATGAGCTACATTCCTTCTAACTGTGAAGAAGAGCCACCAAGACTGGATTATGAAATAGGCGATGAAACTAGGGAGAAACTAGATTCAATCATGCCTGAAAATCCAAATCAACCTTATGACATGCATGATGTCATTGGAGGAATCATTGATTCGGATAGCTTCCTAGAAGTACATAAAGATTTTGCAGAGAATATTATTTGTGGTTTTGGTCGATTGGCGGGAAGAAGCATAGGCATAGTAGGCAATCAGCCTATGAGCATGGCAGGTGTATTAGACATTCATTCTAGTACAAAGGCGGCAAGATTCGTTCGCTTTTGCGATAGCTTCAATGTGCCATTGCTGGTTATGGTAGATGTACCTGGGTTCCTACCTGGAACGGATCAAGAATGGAACGGAATCATATCGAATGGAGCTAAGTTACTTTATGCATTTAGCGAAGCGACAGTGCCTCGAATTTCAGTCATTACCAGAAAAGCATACGGTGGAGCTTATGATGTAATGAACTCAAAACACATTGGAGCAGATATGAATTTCGCATGGCCAATGGCTGAGATTGCGGTGATGGGAGCGCAAGGAGCTTCAGAGATTATTTTCCGAAAGGAAATTCAAAAAGCAGATGATCCAAATGCAATGCATCAGGAGAAAATTAACGAGTACACAGAGAAGTTTGCCAACCCTTACATCGCAGCAGCTAGAGGATTTGTGGATGAAGTGATTATGCCCAGTGAAACACGAACTAAATTAATTCATGCATTTAGTATGCTTGAAAATAAAGTAGATACAATCCCAAGAAAGAAACATGGGAATATTCCGCTTTAGGAAATTGACTATGGATAATTAAGAATTAATAATGAAATGCGTCTGGTTAATAGACTGATTAGCGGAAATCAAAAGACTTGAACTTTTAATTATGTTTCGAAATCTTATCATTTTTAGTTTATTGGTCTTAGGGATTTCGTCTTGCAGCGAGGATAAAGAGCCACCATTTGATTTGCCTAAAAATGCAACTCAATTGCTTACTAGCGATTCGGTGAAAACTTGGAAGCTAGCTCAGCGATTCAATAACAATACCCGAATGAATATGGGCGATTGTTTTTTGTCTTATCGTCAATCATTTAGATCAAATGGTAAGGTCAACGATAATAATGGAGAGCAAAACGATTGCGGTCCCACGCTATTTGCTGAATGGAAATTTACTAAAAGTAAAGAGGACGTTTTCTATCTGAAATTGACAAGCGATCAGATTCCAGAGCTGATGAATATCGAAGAAAATTATAAATTTTTTAAGATATTGGATATGACAGATGAGTTGCTAGTGCTACAATTTCAACACAAACAGTTTTCGAATAAGACGACAACCATCACAGATTTTTTTGTTCCTCAAGAAATGAATGTGGAAGGAAGAGAATTTCATTGGTAATTGAATTGTGGAATTGAATAAATTGCCTTGTTTTGAATGAAGTCAATCGACGTTCTTTAGGAATTAACGATTGATAATTAATAATTAGTAATTGAAGAAATGGATAAGAAGAGTACAGATTTCCTTTATAAATACCTCAACAATGCTGCGCCAACTGGCTTTGAAGCAGAGGGACAAAAGATATGGTTAGATTATGTGAAGCCTTATGTAGATAACTATGAAGTGGATACTTATGGAAGTGTTTACGGAGTAATTAACCCGGAGGCAAAATACAAAGTAGTGATCGAGGCGCACGCGGATGAGATTAGCTGGTTTGTGAACTATATCACCGATAAAGGATACATCTACGTGGTGAGAAATGGTGGTTCAGATCATCAAATAGCACCATCTATGAGAGTAAATCTACATACCAAAGAAGGAACTGTTAAAGGGGTTTTTGGATGGCCTGCTATTCATGTGAGGAAAGACAAAGAGGATACACCTTCATTGAAAAACATCTGTATTGATGTTGGAGCTGAGAGTAAAGAAGAGGTCGAGAAGATGGGAATCCATGTAGGGACAGTAGCTACTTTTCAAGATGAGTTGTTCGAGATGAACAATAAGTATCTAGTTGGAAGAGCACTAGACAACAGAGCTGGAGGATTTATGATTGCGGAAGTAGCAAGAAGAATTTCTGAAAATAACATTAAGCTTCCGTTTGGATTGTATGTAGTCAATTCGGTTCAAGAAGAAATAGGATTGAGAGGAGCTGAAATGATGGCGCATCGCATCAAACCTGACTTGGCAATTGTAACTGATGTGACTCACGACACTCAGTCTCCAATGTATAATAAAATAGCAAGCGGAGATATGACAGCAGGACAAGGCCCAGCAGTGACGTATGGCCCAGCAGTACAAAACAATGTAAGGGATATGATCTTGGATGTAGCAGAGAAGAACAAGATCCCTTATCAAAGAATGGCGGCTTCAAGAACTACTGGAACTGATACAGATGCTTTTGCATATTCTGATAAAGGAGTGGCTTCTGCATTGATTTCCCTTCCATTGAAGTATATGCACACTACGGTTGAGACAGTGCATAAAGACGATGTAGAAAACGTAATCAAATTGATTTATGAGACAGTTCTACAAGTAAAAGACGGTCAAGATTTTAGATACATTAAGTAGTGAATAAAATAGTAGCCACTCTTTGTGTCTTGATATTAACCGCGTGTACATCTAGGACAGATACCCAAATGTATGGCAAATGGTATACTTACACAGAGAGTGGTGATTATATGGAGCTATGGCTCGGAGATGATAAGGCAATCACCTATCTCAGTGCTATAGATGAATTACTTCTTTATAATCTAGAAAGGGAGAATTCATTAATGAGTTTTTCATTAGTGGAAAGCCGCAGGTTTGATGAGCATGAATTTTCATTGGATGTTCAGCAAGCGAATGACAAAATGTTTCAATCCATATTTGTTGGCGGACCTAGTATAGATTCACTTAAGACATACTTTTTGGTTGATGCTAGCAAAATAGAAGTTAAATCTTCAATAGCAGAAAATCAGTATCTAGTTGATGAACTCTTTCAGAGACTGGAAAATGGGTCACATGCAGGGCACGGGCATTGAGATAAAATCAAAAGATCAGATGGGTAGAGAGGTTGTGATCACCTCTCAGCCTCGTCGAATTGTCTCACTAGTCCCTTCGCAAACAGAATTTCTTATTGATATTGGTGCCCCCGTTGTTGGGAGAACTAAATTTTGTATTCACCCATCAGAAAAGGTGAAAGACATTTCCATTATTGGAGGTACAAAAAACTTTAGAATAGATGCCATTCGTGAGTTGAAGCCTGATCTTGTTATTGGGAATAAGGAAGAAAATTATGAAGAAGGTATTGCGGAATTAGAGCGGGAATTCCCTGTTTGGATGAGTGATATCTATACACTTGATGACTCGTTGAAAATGATGTCAACTATTGGCCAATTAGTTGGGAAGAAAGCTAAAACAGAGACGATTCTGATAGAGTGCCAAGAAGCTCTTGAAAAAGTAAAAGGCACCCGATCAGGAAAAGTCATTTACTTAATATGGAAAAATCCATGGATGGGTGCAGGTAAGAATACCTTTATAGATCAAATGCTCTCCCATCTAGGATACGAAAATCTATTGAAGTACGAGCGATACCCTGAACTGACAGATGAACAAATAAGTGACCTTAATCCTGATGAAATACTTTTTAGTTCTGAGCCATTCCCATTTAAAGAAAGTCATTTGGAAGAAGCTGTAAACCAATGGCCAAAATCCAAAAGTCAATTAGTTGATGGAGAATTATTTAGTTGGTATGGAAGTAGATTGAAATACTGGAAAGCTTAGCATATGCCCATCTATCGTCTTTCAGAAGATCTCATTTTCCCATCTGTAAACGGAGCAGAAGATGGAGTTGTAGCTATTGACGGAGACTTGAGTTCTGAGCGGTTGATGCTCGCCTATCGTTCGGGTATTTTTCCTTGGTATAATGAGGATCAACCCATAGTATGGTGGAGTCCAGATCCTCGATTCGTACTGTTCCCAGATCGGTTGCATATCTCCCGTTCAATGAAGCGGATATTGAAAAAGGAAGAGTTCAAAGTCACTTTCAATAGAGACTTTGAAGGGGTAATCAGTCAATGCAAGCAAGTCTTCAGAGAAGGACAAGAGGGAACCTGGATTACTGAGGAAATGAAAGAAGCCTATATTAATTTATTTGAACTAGGACATGCAAAATCAGTAGAGGTTTGGAAAGAAGAAAAGCTTGTGGGAGGAATGTATGGTGTTGATTTGGGAAAAGTGTTTTGTGGAGAGTCCATGTTCTCTACTGTAAGCAATGCTTCCAAAGTAGCCTTGATTTCCTTTGTTGAAAAGTTTAAAAAAGAAGGCGGTCAACTATTTGACTGTCAAGTTCACTCTTACCATTTAGAAACGCTTGGGGCGGAAGAAATCAGCCGAAAAGAGTTTATGAAGTGGTTGAATTTTTTAGGTGTGTGAAAGTGAGGCTTAGCATCTCTTTTGATTTACCTGCAAGTTAGATGATCGATGAATCTCTCCGATCTTGTCATTTTGACGAAGGAAAAGTTTTTACTTTAAGTTAAGTCTTAGCGAGACGTTAAGACTATTTTGATAAGTAACGTTATTTAGCATTAGTAGTTGCATGGTTTAGTACTTAACTTTTCAATTACACACCAAGCTGAAAATTCGCGAGGATTTTGAAAAGTAGGCGAGAACAAGCAATTACTTATAGCCATTGTTTAGTGCAGTTTTTATTCGATTATTCTTTTCTTTAAATCCATTCTTTCGTGCAAAATTCTCGTTATTTCGACATAATCTTTTTCCAATATTCTATATAAAATTATATGTCGATTTGTTTTCAATCCGAGAAGTTGATTTGATATTCCTTCATAATTTTTTCCTAAATCCGGATTGTCAGCAATTTCTTGGCAATTAGCAATAAGACTATCGAAATACTTGTCAGCTTGACTTTCCGACCAAACCTCAAATGTATAGTTCCAAATTTTTGATAAATCTTCGACAGCTTTATTGGTGAGTTTATATTCAGCCATTCGAGTGCTTTTGCGCTTTTAGAGATTCAAGATGCTTTTTTGGATCAAAGTCGTGCGCAATTCCGCTATCGATTCCTTCTTGTATTGCTGTTTTCAGAGCAATTACTTTACTTTCTTCTTCCTCTAAAAGTCTTAATCCAGCGCGAATAACTTCACTTACGTTTTTAAATCGTCCTTCACTTATTCGGCTTTGAACGAATTGGTCAAAATAATTTCCGAGCGATATTGATGTGTTTTTGTTCATTTGAATGCTTTTTTTATTAAAAATACCAAAAATTGGTATAATACCAAAATTTTTAACAAATTACACACAACGCTCAGATATGGCGCTGTGGCCTCCGAGCTTTATTAATTCCGATAAAAGTAGCTTATCTGCCGGTGCTTCCAAAGTATCAAGTACGCACTGCGCCAACACAAATAAAAATCTCCCACGAGCAGAACTCAGTAGAAAGCACCTCAGTTTCTTGGCGGCAGATAAGCGGGATATTTAGAAGGTTCTTGGCAGATGGCTAAGTAAGGCCATGCGCTATATCGTTTGTTGTGCATAGTGTTCTCTGTTTCGTTTAATCCACTGATTAGCCTCTTCAACTACAATTTGTTGGATGTTAGACCGTGTTGCTCCATCCCAATAATGGTTATGTTCACTATCTTCATAATCCAGTTGATCCCACGCCCAGTAGAGAAGGTAGAAGTCATAGACTAAATCTTCATAATCCCTAATTTGACAAAATTTGTAGAGTTCGGTCAAATTCTCTCTTACCTTTTCTCCTTTAGCGATCTGATGCACATAGTAGCTGGCATAACTCAAAATTCCTGCTTCACCAGTTTTCATTTCAAGTTTGAGTTCTTTGGCAGCATCTTTCACATAGTCAATTACTTCAAAATAGTTTGTTGGCTTGTTGAAACTTGCAAGCATGAATAAAGTTGGACTTTCGTACCCAAGTTCCATCATCTCAATAGCCCAATCAATACTTTCGTTGGTGTCAACCTGCTGTATTTCAGGGAACGCAACGATCTTATATGTTAGGTTACTTATTTGCTTGCTCACTCTGCCATCATTATGCACAACGTCCATGTATGAGGCGTGTGCTCTCACTATATGGACAGCACTAAAATAGTGAAGTCTGCCGGTGCTTCCAAAGTTTGTAGAAAGCAGTGCGTTCTGAAGTGAAAAAATCCCGCGAGCTAAAGTCTCCAAACAGCACAAATCTTTCTCGGCGGTAGACGCAACGGTGATGTCCCGATGCAGCTTGCAGAAAGCACTTAAGCACATGCCTTATACATCTTTACATTGCTCATCTAAGAAAAATCTAATTGCTTAAATTATAGGAGAGAAGGTAGGAGAACTAACCTTATACATAGGATTTAATGCCTCGACATTGTGTTAGTCCTACCTAAATCTCTCCGTTGAACAGATAG
>JBGCFL010000123.1:0-16225 GCA_045106975.1 Ekhidna sp.
GGAAGGCCGGTGGTTTCGGTATCAAATATTAAGTACATGTTGGCTGCTTAGCTATTTTGCTGTTTGGCAATTTGAGACTTTGGTTATGGTATTAGCAAGGAGATAAACCATTCCTCAAAGTAAAAAACAAAAGCGACCTTAATTTGGGTCGTTTTCATTTTGTGGAAAAGTTGTGGATAGGTTCTCCTCTTTCACAATGATTCAACTGCTCTTTTTGCTGACTGTGCGGCTGTGTGAACGGACACCCAATCTTCACCATCTGAATATGCTCCTCCTGCAAAATAAATTTTATTTGCTATGGAATTGCCTAATATTTTCATCACTCTCCAATCGGCATGATCAGATACATAGCCCGACTTAATGAAAGGTTCCTTGTTCCAATTTTGAGATAGATGCTTTACATAGTTGGGAGTGGCTTTTTTGCCATAGATTTCATCCAATTCATTTAAAATAAAATCTTTTATTTGATCTTCTGGTAAGGAAGTGAAATCCTGTGCTGGTTTCCCTACGGTAAATAAACCAAGAATATTCCTTGATGTATTTTGTCCAATCACGGCATTATAATAAATTTTCTCTCCATCAGAGGAAGGATTGACTTGAAAAACATATTCATCCTCATAGAACTTTTCCGAAAACTCTATGAATGCTTTGAAACCTTCCCAAATTGGAGTTTGCTGAATCGCATTTTGTTTTTCTTGTGGCAGATCAGGTTCAAAATTGATTTCACCTTCTTGAAGAATTTTTAGAGGAACAGATACAATGACTTTATCAGAAGTAAATTGGGTATTTCCAGAAGTGATGATTACTTGATCGCTCGAGTAGTTTATCGAATCTACTATCATATTGTAAATAATTTTGCTCTCAATTGACGGTAGTATGTATTCTTCAAAAAAATTGAACCATGAATAATTAACAAATTTTCTATCAGGCTTGTCAGCTACTGTCTCAATATTTGGCTGAATGGATGAGTCATTCACTATTTGCTGAAAGATATCAGTGCTTGTCTCAAGCCATTCGGCTCCTAAAGGAATAGGAAAATCAGCAAAGTCATTATTGATCTTCATTCTACCTCCATAATTGTCGGATGCTTCCAGTATTTCAAAATCTATTCCTTGTTGGTGCAAAAGATATCCTGCTGATAAGCCTCCTGCTCCTGCTCCAATAATGGTCACTTTCCCTTGAAATGTCGATTGCGAAATGTCATCTTCACCACATGCGATAAGAGAGTTTTGAAGAGGTAATCCGATCCCAAGAACTCCGCATAGCTTAATAAACTCTTTTCTTGTCATCCATTTTTTTAGACAAGTTACATGAGTCAAATGTATTTAATAGAATCCTATTCTACACTCAAAGCTATATCTGTAACCGTGCCTATGACGTCCCAATGCGTTAGATTGGTATGTGCGTGATAATCAAAATCAAAGGTGAAACTCATTAGCTCTTGTTCTCTGTCCAATTTGGTGACGACCATGGAGATTTCATTAATTGTTCCAATATCTCCTGAAAGCCCTATTGATTCAGATGACATAAGCTGACCAACTACTAAAGATTCTGGGACAGAGTAGCTTAAGATTACATTTCCTGCAGGGTAACGAATAAATATTGAACCTCTTTCCGTTCCATTGTCATTGTTATACTGTCGAGTTTCCGAGCGCCCGCACCACTTTTCTGAACTCCCGGCAAATTGAAATACTGTATTTTGTTCACAAACGAAGGTCGGTTCTTCTTCACAGCTAAATAATAGAAATGCAATTATTGAAATTAGTAGCTGCTTTAAATAGATGTTTCTCATTCTAATCAATTTTGAAATCCAAAGAGAGTGGTTCCAATCAATACTTAACATACCATGAGTAGGGTATATTCTCGATTTAATTTTGTGTAAAAAAAAAGGCTTACTTTAGTTTAAAGTAAGCCCTTTTGTAAATAGCGAGTATTTACTCATCCTTCAATGATTTAGCTGGGTTGACTCTTGCAGCACTCCAGGACTGGAAGCTCATGGTAAACCATGCAATTACCAGAGCAGAAAACCCAGCCACTAAGAATACCATTAAACCTATTTCTGTGCGATTTTCGAAATCTTCTAGCCACATATTCATGACAAAATAGGAGATGACAGATGCAATGATGAATGCGATCCCCACCAATTTTAGAAATTCTTTCGACAATAAAGTGATAATACTTGAGATGGATGCACCCAATACTTTTCGTACGCCAATTTCTTTTTTTCGCTGTTCAGCAGTGAATGAGGCCAAACCGTATAAACCTAGACAAGCGATGAAGATGGCAAGGAAAGCAAAAACTCCAAAGATGGTTCCCAGTTTTTCTTCTGCTTCATACATTTCATTGAATCGATCATCTAAAAAGCTGTATTGGAATGGCTGTCCAGGAGCAAATTCGTCCCATTTTGATTGAATAAAATCTAGCGATTCACTTACGTTTTGTCCATCTATTTTAAAAGAAACATAGCCTCTGCTTTCCCCTAATTCGAATAGCAATGGTTCAATCTTATTTTTAAGTGATGTATAATGGAAGTCTTTTACTACTCCTACAATATTATAGACCTCTGTCACTGGTTCTTCTTGAGAACCTCCGTATGTAGATAGTTTTTTACCCATTCCAGTTTCCCAGCCAAGGTGATCTATCAAAGCTTGATTTACTACGATGGCCATACTATCACTCGGGAAATCTTTTGAAAAAAACCTTCCCTCAACGATTTCCATATCTAATGTTTCAATGTAGTTGTGATCTACGCTCGCTTGATAAAAAACATAACTTTCATCCTTAGTAGGAGTAGCTCCTGGAAACCAAAGGTTATTGTTACTCTGAGTATCTACAGGGAGGAAACTAGAAAGAGTCCCACTCTTTATTAAGGAGCTTTGTGTTACTTCATTTTTGTATGACTCAGCTTTGTCTCCCATGATCCACGGATCATGAATCATGACTACTTGATCTTTTGAAAAACCTAGATTTTTGTTCTGAATAAATGCTAGTTGCTGAAATACGATAGAAGTACCAATGATCATAATGATACTCACACAGAATTGGAGAATAACCAAGGTGCTTCTCAATCCTCCACTTTTTAGTCCAAGATTTAGCTTGCCTTTTAAAACTTCTACTGGCTTGAATTTGGAAAGGAAGAATGCGGGGTAACTACCTGCAAGAAGTCCTACGGAAACAAGAACTGAGAGCATGATAAGAACAAAAGTAGGGGACAAGAGGTGACTGAATTGCAGCTCTTTCCCTGCCAAACTGTTGAATTGACTCAATATTAAAAATGATAATGTATAGGCAATCAGAATGGATATAAAAGTGATTAGGAAGGCCTCAGATAAGAATTGTTTTATCAACTGAGATTTATAAGCTCCCATTGTTTTTCTAATACCTACTTCTTTGGCTCTTCCTGCTGATCTAGCAGTAGAAAGATTCATGAAATTGATGCATGCTAGGAGCAAAATGAACATAGCAATGGCTGTAAAAATGTAGACGTAATTGATGTCTCCGTTAGCCATTAAGTCTCCGTCTTTTGAAGAGTACAGATGAATGTCTTTCATAGGGAAAAGAGAAAACCCTGCTTTGTTACCCGATGCATAGAACTCTTCCATAGATGCCCCCATGAACTGTTCGATTTCTGGCCCTATGTATTTCTGAATTAAATCTGGAAATTTGGCTTCTAACTCTGCTGGGTCAAAGCCCTTTTGGAGTTTCATGTAAGTAACAAAATTGAAACTCATCCAAAATTTGGATTTGGCTTCTTCTCTGCTCTCCATGGTAAACATCATTGAGTAGTCCATGTGTGAGTTAGAGGGCATATCCTCATAAACGCCAGTCACTTCCCAGTCTTCTTCATTATCAATGACTACCAATTGTCCTATTGGGTCTTCATCTCCAAAAAGTTTTTCCGCTTCAGTTTCATTAAGCACTAAAGTGTTTGGTCTTTTTAAACATTCTTCTTTGTCCCCTTTGATGAGGTTGAAATCAAAGAATTGGAAAAAATTAGGATCAACGAAAGCAACTTCTTCCTGATAGTAGTTGTCTTCAGATTCTTTTCTTTTTACTAGCCAATTTGAATTGTCTCTTATTCTAACTGTTTCAATGACTTCAGGATATTCTTCTAATAATGCAGCCGCAGCAGGGGTGCTCGATAAGCTAGTGATGAATTCAGAACCATTTATAGCCCCTTCAAAATCCATCCTATAGGTACTTTCAATATCTCTGTGAAAGTTGTCATAGCTTAGTTCATCCACTACGAAAAGTGAGATTAAAAGAAAGCATGTAAGTCCTACGGATAGTCCTAAGATGTTGATGAGAGAGTAGAACTTATGTTTGATGAGATTGCGAAAAGCAACAATAAAGTAGTTCTGAAACATAGTATGTTGAGTTTTAGTCCACAAAGTGGAGATTAAACTCAATGAGCTCTAGTCCGAAGCTCATTGAGTCTAGTTGAGTTAGTCCTTTGAGTATGTTTTATTTCAGGTCAATCTTTTCTACTCGATCCCATGGCACGTATACTCTTCCTGAGTTGGTCTTCACAAGTAGTCCTTGATTGTCTTCTGAAACATCTTGTGATTCTTCGAATACTACCGTTTTGCCGTTTTTCAATTCTACAGTAGATCTATAAGATCCTCTTGGAGAAATGGAAGCTATATTTTTGAATGGAACAATGTACTTTGTGTCATCATCTTCCCCATTGAGTACTTCAAAAGTGTATTCTTCGTCAAGATCAAAAATAATTTGACCAGAATGTACATCTCCATTATCAACAGTGACAGTGCCTGTTATTTTTTCAACATCGCTGAACGAATCAAAGCTTGGACCGCTATCCGGAGCATCCATGAAAGTTACTTTGTCAAAATCTTCCCACTCTAGGTCTACTCTGCCAAAACCAGGCATGGAGACAATGATTCCTTTGTTGTCATCATCCACATCGTTTGTTCCTCTGAGATCTAGTTCTCTTCCAGATTTTAGTTTAACAATGCTGCTACTATAGCCGTCTCTTTCTATTGATTCAATTTTTTCAAAAGCAATTTCATAATCTCTATCACGATCTTCACCGTCTAGAACATCTGTTCCTACGCGTTCATCATGATCCCACTGCACAAAGCCAGTGAATGTCCCTAAATCACTTTCTACCTTGCCGTAAAGAGGCGTTCCAAATTTGCTATCTAGGCGATTGGGAGTATTCATAAAATCAATCTGCTCTACGTCGCTCCAAGATATTTGAACAGTTCCCAGTTCTTCATCTATTACTCTTAGTTTAGCGCCTACATCATTGTAGCCTTCACCTCTAAGTTCCAAATAGTCTCCATTTCTAAGTTTTAATTCAATTCTACTGCTAGAGTTGACTCTGATAGATTTAATGTTTCCAAACTGGCATGAAAATTCATGAACGAAATCATAATCATCGAAATCCCATGATACATTGAAGATTTTAATTCTACCGTTTGATGAGAATCCATCTTGTCTATCTTCTAAATCTTCTAACTCTCTGTTTGAGAGATAGTCTAAGTTCTTATTTTCTCTCTTGGATACGTTGAACATGTCTGTCCAGTAGACTTCTTCCTTACCCCATCGGATAGGTCCTTCATAAGTATCTCCATCCTCTGTGGTGATTTTGCCATAGATAAATCCACTGTCCTGAGCAGAAATGGTAAATGCTAAAATGAGTGCAAGAGATGCGAAAAAGGGTTTTAATGCTTTCAAATTATTAGTCATGGTTTTTGAATTTTGAGTTTCTAAAGGGTTTGATGCGTTTTAATGACAAAAGGTTGCACCATAGGTTTCTTTTATTTTGTATTAGTTAGTACTATTTATTGCATAGTAGATACGAGCTTAGTCTAATAAAAGTTGTTTAACCTTTCAAAAGCGATATATTATTTCTGTTTGATTGTTAATTTTAACTCTATGGTTAAGGCATTAAAAATTACAGTTTTCTTATTGATATCAGTTTTCTTCGGTTGTACAGAAAAGAAGGAAAAAAATGATTTTGATCTCATTGAAGATGTAGAGGTAAGAAAAGTCATTGAATTTGCGATGAGTAATTCTGGGGAATTAGATAAATGGCGCGAGCTTAAGGAGCTCAACTTTGATAAGATATCCATTTTGTTTTTGGAGGATGGGACTATTGAGGATAGTACCAATCAGTCAATACACTTTGGTTTTCATCCTGAATTTTCAGCAGACATCTCGTGGCAAAAGGATTCGTCTATGTATAGAGTAATGTATAAAAGAGACACTACTTATTTTTCAGTAAACGACTCTATTACGTCTGTGAATGATCGAAAACGTCATAATCTAGTTATGAGTGCTCTTTATACTGTAGGGATGCCATATAAGTTGATGGATAAAGGAACGACACTAACCCAAGTGGGCTCTAAAGTTATAGAAGGTGTTTCTGTAGAAACTATAAAGGCAGGTTACGATACTGAGTCAAATTCGAATCACTCTTCGAATGAAGTTTGGTGGTATTACTTTGACGATAATACAGGAAAGTTTGTAGGGAGTATGGTGTATCATCCACCAACATATGCGTTTATCGAAAACACTTCTTTCGCAGAGGCAAATGGATTAAAATTCCCAAGCCATCGTCTAAGCTTTAGAGTAGATAGCTTGGGAACTAAGCAGTTTTTAAGAGGGGAGTTCTTCTATAAAAACTTTGCTGTTAGATTTTAAATCAAAAACGCTTATTGCTCTAGAGTAACCTTTCTTTCTACGCTATTGAAAGGACCTTCTATCCAGTTGCCTTCAGAATCAATCAATTCTAATTTGATATTCACTTCTCCCATTGCAAGACCTTCTATGTAGTAAGGTGCCCATTCAGTAATCATGAACTCATCTCCATTAATGGTTGCTTTTACTTTGTTGCCTTCTGGAGAAATAGCTGTGTTTACTAAATAGAAGTCAAGCATCAATTTTTTAGTGTCCTCTCCTTTGTAGGTTCCTTTTGGTCTACTGTAGAATAAATGCTGAGCTGTTAGATCTGCTCCGTCACCATCAGCACTTCCAACTTTCAAGTTTTCAATATGAAATGCCCCTTCGCTCTTTACACTTTCGTGATATGATCTTGACAGGAAAGCGAGAATAGTATAATCACCATCAGCGAGTTGATTATTTACTCCTGGCATATAGTGAGCAGAATAGGGGCCATTATTAACAATGAAATGAATATGCTGACCTTTCCCAGAATTGGCAATTCCTCGCGTAGCTGCATCTTCGGTTTGAACCCCTAATTCATAATTAGCCACATCAAAACTGTAGTCAACTGCACTCATGGAGTCATTGGCAACAACAGAGATATTACTTTTTGTTAAGGTTGCATCGGGAAATTCTGGAGAAGCCGGTGCTTTTGTTAATGTGATATTAGCTTTCAATTCCTGAACATCATTTGTGCTATCCTTTTCTTCTGTTTTCGAAGGACTAGTACAAGCTCCCATCATTATTAGTAATGCAGGAATAGCTATTTTCAATCTGTTTTTTCTCATGGTTTGGTTTGGTTCTTAAGTCTTAAAGTTAAGAAAACCAGTATTGCTCAAAGAATGTTTAAGGGATAATCAAAAAAAAGCCTGCTCAATGAGCAGGCTTCAATACTACGAAGATGTACTATTTTAATTATCCTTCAAGAAGTTTCTTAGAACGTAATTAAGGATTCCTCCGTGTTTGTAATATTCTACATCTACTCCAGAATCTAATCTTACCACTGCTTTGAAGTTGACTTTAGACCCATCTGGTTTTGTAGCGATAACATCAAGCAATTTACCGGGGGTTAAGTCTGATGAGATGCCCGAAATATCATAGCTTTCACTGCCATCTAGTCCTAATGTGTCCTGAGTCTCTCCTTCTTGAAACTGTAGAGGCATAACTCCCATACCGACCAAATTAGATCGATGAATACGCTCGTAACTTTCTGTGATTACAGCTTTTACGCCAAGAAGTAATGTCCCCTTTGCCGCCCAGTCTCTGGATGACCCTGATCCATATTCTTTGCCACCGATCACTACTAATGGCGTTCCCGATTCCTGATACTTCATGGAAGCATCAAATACAGGCATCTCTTCACCAGTTGGCTGGTAAGTCGTCCAACCTCCTTCTCTTGAAGCGAGTTTATTTTTAATTCGAACATTGGCAAATGTCCCACGCATCATTACTTCATGATTCCCTCTTCGTGATCCATAAGAGTTAAAGTCTCTTTTCTCCACTCCATTGTTAACAAGATATTGTCCAGCAGGATGTTCTGGCTGAAATTTACCCGCAGGGGAGATGTGATCTGTAGTAACCATATCTCCTAATTGAAGAAGCACTTTCGCTCCTTTGATATCATCTGGGTTGGGAACTTCTTCCGTCATTCCATCAAAGAAGGGCGCTTCTTGGATATAGGTTGATTTAGAATCCCAATCATACGTTTGTCCTGTTGGTGCATCCAGTGCTTTCCAAGTTTCATCTCCATCGAACGCAGTTGCATACGTCTTAGCATAATCTTCTGGAGTCACTACTTTGCTCATCACTTCATTGATCTCACTATCAGATGGCCAGATGTCTTTTAAATATACTGGATTTCCATTTTGATCTTCTCCCAACGAATCCTTATTCATATCAAAATCCATTGTACCGGCAATCGCATAGGCTACTACTAGCATAGGAGATGCTAAGAAATTCATTTTAATATTTGAATGAATTCTAGCTTCAAAATTTCTATTTCCAGAAAGAGAGGAACAGACCACCATATCATTGTCAATGACAGCTTGCTGTACTTCAGGAATCATGTCTCCAGAGTTTCCTATACAAGTTGTACAGCCATATCCTACTACATAGAATTTCAATGCTTCTAGTTCTTGGAGCAGTTCAGACTTTTCTAGGTATTCTGTAACTACTCGTGACCCTGGAGCCAAAGAAGTCTTTACCCAAGGCTTCACTTGCAGTCCTCTTTCTCGAGCTTTTTTAGCAACCAAACCAGCACCTAGCATGACACTTGGATTTGAGGTATTGGTACAAGAGGTAATAGCAGCAATGACAACAGCGGCTTCATCCAATGTGAAGTCACCATGGTCTTTTGTCTTCAGGTCAATGCTTTGTCGCTTGGATTTATATTCATCTAATAGCTTGGCCATTTGTGGCTTAGCTTCTCTTAATAAAATTTTGTCTTGAGGTCTTTTTGGTCCAGAAATGGTTGGTTCTACAGTACTCAAGTCCAACTCAATGACATCTGTATATTCAATTTCTGCACTGTCATCTCTCCATAGCATATTTTCCTTGGCGTAGGCTTCCACCATGTCAATATGAGCGGCAGGACGATTGGTCTTGCGCATGTAGTCTAAGGTCTGCGTGTCGATAGGCCAATGCGTATCTGTACATCCAAATTCAGGAGACATGTTAGAAATAGTAGCTCTATCTGTTACTGCAAGATTTGCCAGGCCTGGTCCGAATATCTCAACGATTTTTCCAACAACGCCATAATCCCTTAGCAATCGAGTAATTGTCAATACCAAATCAGTAGATGTATTACCCTCCTTCATTTTACCTGTAATTCTCAAACCAATCACTTTTGGTAAAATCATGTAGATAGGCTGACCAAGCATCGCAGCTTCTGCCTCTATTCCTCCAACACCCCAGCCCAATACGCCGATTCCATTCACCATGGGTGTATGAGAGTCCGTTCCAACTAATGTGTCTGGAAATAGGTATCCGTCTCTTTCGATGACTCCTTTTGCCAAGTATTCTAGATTTACTTGGTGGCAAATACCCATCCCTGGAGGAACTACCGAAAAATTGGTGAAGGCTTGTTGCCCCCATTTCAAGAGCTTGTATCGCTCTTCATTTCTTTCATACTCTAGGTCTACATTCTTTTGATAAGAATCAGGGCCTCCGAAGTGATCAACTACAACAGAGTGATCAATAACCATATCTGCAGGGACTACTGGATTTGTCTTGGCTGTATCTTTTCCTTTTGCCGCTACTGCAGCTCGAATAGATGCAATATCCACCACAGCTGGAACTCCCGTAAAATCTTGCATTAATACTCTGGCAGGAGAATAGGGGATGTCTTTTACTCCAGCAGTTTCTTTCCAGTTGAGAACAGTATTTACATGCTCCGCTGTGACAGCAAAATCGTCATAATTACGAATGGTGTTTTCTAGGAGAATTCGAATGGAGTAGGGGAGCTTGGCTACTGAACTTTCTTTTTTAGAGAGTTCTCTGAGACTGAAATAATTATGTGTGCCAAGCTTTGTTGAGAGTTGTTTTTTTATTCCTAGAAAATCCTTAGTCATTAATGATATTGTTTTAAGAGTATAAAAATTATTTTATTCTTAAAGATAAACATTATTGTATGGTTCTAAAGCTCGTTCATTCAGACTAGGCTGATTGGGAGATAAGAAATGAGTGTTCTCTGGTAACTACTATTTTTTTAATCCAAAGACTTTAATTCCTCAATGATTTTTTCAGCTAACTGGTGAATCACACTTTGTGATTCACTAATGGCGGCATTGATAGAGGATGTCTCAGCCATGCCAACACAACTAGCAATCGAACCTGTATACCAATTTTCCCAAGCAGTAACGATCTCTATTTGAGAGGCTATACTTGATGTATCGGCTATGGCCAATTTACTTTGGGCTAACTCTTCTTGAAGTCTTGCAATACCTGCTGTTTCCAATTCACTAATCATTTGCTGAACCGTACTTTCATTAGCATTCAGCAGAGTAAAGGCTGATACTAAAGCCGCTGTTCCTACATTTTTAAGAGTCGATTTGGATACTTTGTCCAGACGATCATTGTCGGTATGATAAAACTGGTCAGTGAAATGCCAGAATAGTACACCTGGAATATTTGCTTTTAGAAAAGGAACATGATCGCTACCTCCTTCGAAAGGATTTGCTTTTACTACCCAGTTTGCTCTTTCACCTTGTTCTAAGAATCGGTTGATTACAAAATCATTGAGATAATGCGGTTTCAAGTCTTCCATGGTAACTTCTCCAGCTCCCCACTCTGTGTGTTCATCTTTTCCTCTAGTCCATATAGCGCTTGGATCGGGCATTTTTTCAATCAAAAAAGTACCACCAGTGATATCAGTGTTTTCTCCCACCATGTCCAGACTGATTCCCCATTTTATGTCTTGAGCTCTTGTGCTGTCTTCGGTGACGTACCTTCTGGTAGAAACTATTTCGTCACCCCACAAGAAAGTCAATGTTCTCTCAGGAGAAAATTTTCCCTCTTTTAGCATTTTGGCGGAGGTTGCTGCCATTTCCAGAGCAACACCAACTCCTGTTGCGTTATCATTGGCTCCTGGTTCTTGCACATGCGCACTAAATACCAAACGCTCTTTAGGAAACTTACTTCCTTTTATTTCCGCAACAACCGTCAACTCCTCGGAAGGATAGATTTTAGTATTGATCATTACTTCTAGTTTAGTTTCGCCTTCTGCTAATCGCTGTTTCAACTGCTCTTTTGCTTCATAAGAAAGTGCAATGGACCAAGATCTATTTTCTTGATCTAAAGGAATACTTCTAAACTGAATGGAAGTGGTGTTTTTTTCTGGTTGTAAATAATCAGGGTTATTGTAAGTGATAATGCCTCTTGCACCCCCTTCAACCACCGCCTTTTTGTAGACATAGTAAGGATGTGCTTCTGCAAAAACAATTTTTCCTTTTACGTTTAAATCCGAAATGGTTTTGATGTCTGATACATGAACTACTTCTGCAATCAATCCTTCTTCAGCAGTGCTATATGAATTGATGGCTATCATATTGCGATTACTTTCGAAATTGAGCAGCAATTCTTCTTCTCCCTCTATTTTCAAACGGGCATTAACAGGTTCCCAAGTAGGCTCTTTAAGAGGACGTTTTTCGATATGATATGTTAGCCTATCTTCTGCAATGGCATTCTCTTCCAAAATATAACCATTGCGTTCTAGCTGCTGAGCTATTTTGTAAATGCTAGAATCAAAACCAGCATTGCCAACTATTCTCCAGTACTTTTCTACATAAGCTGTTGTCTCATAGGCTAAATCGCCAGTGATTTCTTGATTGAGCATATCAGATAAGCTTTCATCATCTTGCTCATTGGTGTTTCCACAAGAGCATAAAAAGATAAGTATTATTAGAGATAGGGATGATGATATTTTCATAAGAATAGGAAGATTAGGTTGTCGAATATGGTTGACTTTCTAATGTAGCGAAATTAGAGTTTTTGAAGGACTCTTTTTATGGTGTCAAAACTATTGTATGGAATAGGTTTCTTATTTATTACATATATCGTGATTAAAACTGAAGATAAATTTTTTCCATGACTTAAACTAGACTTAATATCCATTTGACTTATTGACAAACAAAGAATTTGTTGCACCTGAGATCATGGCATGATATGACTTCTCGAAACTAGCAATTACGTCTTCTATGCTTGTTAATCCAGACTGGTGTGGAGTAATATCAATGCCGCTGTTATTCCATAATTCTGAGTTCGAATCCAGTGGTTCTGATTCAAATACATCTAATGTGGCTTTATCAATATTTTTATTCTTTATTCCCTCAATGAGAACGTTCGGATGAACAGAGTCACCTCTTCCTACATTAATAAACTGAATTTTCTCAAAGAGGGCTATGAATTTATTACTTATGATACTGGTAGTGTCCTTGGTTTTTGGAAGGGTGTTGATCATAATATTAAAACTTTCCTTCTCTATCTCTTCTAATTGATCGAAGGAAAATACGCTATCGAATTCTTCAGGGCATTTGTTAGATCTATTAATACCTGAAATACTACTGCATAACCCTTTCAATACAGACGCAATACCGCATCCGATATGACCTGTCCCGAGAATTAATACTTTTTGATCGGATAAGTATTTCTGCTCTTGCTGCTCCCAATGCTGGTGACGTTGATTCACGAAGGTAGGAAAAACACTCTTTAGATTATTGAGGATATAAGCCAAGCAATATTCACCAATCTTCCTTCCAAGATTACCTGTTGTTCGTGATATCAGAATCGACTCATTTAGTTTATCTAGTTCCAGAAATGAATCAACGCCTGCACCAAAAGAATGAATCCATTTCAAATTAGAAATATCACAGTTAGAGAGATGGTTAAATCCAGCGTAGGCATTCGATTTTTTGATTTCAGAGATTAACTCTCCCTCAGTGAGAGGAAAGCTAATGCTGATTTCTGGATGTGATGAAGTTATGTAATTCTTGAACTCATGCCCTAAACGTCCAAAAGTTACTAGGTCGATTTTCTCCATATTGATGTAGTAATTAGTAAAAGGAAATTAGAAGGGTGATAATACTTCATATTTACTAAAATTCAATATTCCTATTGAAGGACTCTGAGGTTGATTTAGGTAAGCATGAAATACTTAGACCATCTGAATATGGCTATATCGTCAAGGGACTAGTCTTCAATAAGCTACAATCTTTTTGTTTCGTGAAGACACGAAGGATGGAGGACTTTGTAATTTGATATGGTGTTTTTTAAAATCATACCCTAACGGGTGTAATTTTAGTTAAATGACTAATTTATACCTGAAAGGGTATAGAATCGGTGATATTTAAATTTTTATACCCTTTATGGTATAATTTGAAATAAATTGCTAATTTACACCCGAAAGGGTATAGAAGTAATGAAAACAACATTAGCGCAGTTCATCAAAGAGAAAAGAAAGCAATCTAGGATGAATCAGGAAGATCTTTCATTTGCTGCAGGAGTCGGATTAAGGTTTGTTCGAGAGCTTGAGCAAGGCAAGCCTACATTGAAGATGGACAAGGTCAATCAAGTATTAAATCTCTTTGGATATGAATTAGGACCAATAAAAGTTAACAGAGATGAGGAAAGCAAAAGTACTTTATCAAAACGAGTGGGCTGGGGCACTGACTGAGGATGAGGAAGGATATCATTTTCAATATGAATATGAATATTTCGCAAAGAAAAAGGAACCCGTTAGTTTAACTCTACCATTACAAAAAGCACCTTATCATTCAAATGTTCTGTTCCCATTTTTTGATGGTCTTATTCCAGAAGGTTGGATTTTAGATATCGTTGAAAAAAATTGGAAAGTCAATGAAAAGGATAGAATGGGGGTTCTGCTAGTTGCATGCAAAGACTGCATAGGAGCTGTATCAATTGAACCATTAATATGACTTGCCTATACTGCTATAAAGACTCAGAAAGTGATTTTCACGCGAACTGCAGCAAGAAAATATTTGGTAATTCCGAACCTCCAAAAGTACCTTATACTGAAGAAGATTTTCTGAATCTTGCTGAGCAAATGATAAAAGGGAAAGCAACAATTACAGGCGTTCAGCCAAAACTATCCTTACACATAGAAAAACCTGATAATGAGCCTGAGAAGTTGACAATAGTTGGCCTGTGGGGACAGTTTATCCTTAAGCCTCAGTCACCAATGTGGGATGAATTGCCCCAAATAGAAGACTTGACGATGCATCTTGCACAACTATCAAATATTAGAACAGCTGAGCATTCCCTAGTTCGATTGGATTCTGGCGAATTAGCTTACATAACTAAAAGAATGGATCGAAAAGAGGGAATGAAAAGGCATATGGAGGATATGTGCCAATTGCTGGGAAGACTGACGGAAGACAAGTACAAATCATCTCATGAACAGATAGCAAAGGAGATAAGGCGCAGTAGTATAAATCCAGGACTTGATTTGGTAAGATTTTATGAGTTGACACTGTTCAGTTTTCTGACTGGGAATGCAGATATGCATTTAAAGAATTTTTCACTGTTGCAGAATGATCATGGTCAATATGAATTGGCTCCTGCCTATGATTTGGTTTCTTCAGCTTTGGTAGTTGAAGGAGACGATGAAGAGCTGGCCTTGACACTATGTGGGAAAAAGAAGAGGTTAAGAAAATCTGATTTTTTGCGAGCTATGACTACTTCTGGAATACCAAATAAAGCAGCAGAGAATATTCTAAACAAGTATTCTAAAATCCAGGATAATTGGTTGCAATTCGTGAATCAGTCTTTCTTATCCAAAGAAATGATGGAGCTGTATAGCCAATTAATTGAGAGTAAACACAATCAGCTTTTCAGCTAGTCTGACGCCAAACTAGCACGACGTGCGCCCCTAACTTGGCAGAAAGACACTAAGATAGCGCAGCTACCCAACACCCACAACGGCAACTATGAAACACTGCGATCAGAAGGTAAACTCCAGAAGCAATACAGTTGCTAGGAGAGGAGATGCTTCCAGAATAGGTAGTGGAGCGATGAAGTTCAAGTGAAACTGGCAGACAGATGCTAAGACGCATTCGAGCTAGCGACTGTTATCTTTTGTTCTAGCAGCAATAGAATGCAAAAAATATCGATATCGTATTGTCCTGCTTCTCTCTCAGCTCGATAGTACATTCTCCACAAGAAAATGCGCACAGGTATTTGAAAGTATTCACAGTCATCGGATTCATAAGTGCAGTCTCATTAACAATTACTGCATTGCTTTCGAGTATCTCAGCTTTGAGCTGTTTGATCATATTTTTGATTAGGTAGTAAGCCTCTGAAGGTCTTGAATTGAATAGTTCGAGTTCGCTTTTTTCTCCTTCATAGCCTCCATGTACTATAAATCTAGCGTGCTTCCCTAGTTCAACAATTTTAATACTCATGGCACCTTCTCCGTCATACCCGTTGTGGTAACTAGTTACTCTTCCTTCATTAAATGCTTTCGATACGTATTCTTTTGAAGCAGTTATCATGCCCTGCCAGCAAGCGTTTACATCTTTGAACTTCTGAATAGTAGTAAGATCATTAATAACAGGAAATCTGCTCAAAAAGACATCAAACGCATATCCCTTTTTTGTCTTGTCTAAGGAATAGACCTCTACCCATCTTCCATTAAATTCGATGCTGTCTTTAGAATTAGTTATTGTCTTAATAATTAGCTTCTCTGCGTTTTTGGCTTTTGCAGCAACGTCATATTTTGAACCAGGCCCTTTTCTTAAGTTAATCCCTCCCATAGCAACAACATTAAGGGTGTCTCCAGTTGAGTAGTTAGTTTGGGCGAGGAGAGTGTTAAGTCCAATGAAGGTAACAGCGAAAAGCAAGATTCTGGGTAGTCTCGGTAGCATAGCAGAAAATGAAAGATAACGTCTCGTATAAGAAACGTAGGGCGGTTAATAAGCACTATCGTTTCGGTTTATCATTTAGCGGACTTTGTAAATTAGCACAGACCTTTCGGTTTAGCACAAACGCCCTATGTTTTTTATGCCTTGTTAGCAATAGTAAT